>DVJG01000206.1 GCA_018710805.1 Candidatus Faecousia faecipullorum | reverse complement strand
TGGAATACTTTGTAAGCTATTACGACTACTACCAGCCCGAGGCCTACATTGCCCACACGGACACCTATATCGAGAAAGATGCTTCGGTGAATGAGGAAATTGACCGTCTGCGCCACAGTGCCACCTCGGCTCTATTTGAGCGCCGGGATGTGATTGTGGTATCCTCGGTAAGCTGTCTCTATGGCCTGGGAGACCCGATCGACTATAAGAGCATGGTGATTTCCTTGCGGGTTGGCATGGAGTATCCTCTGGACGACGTGCTCCGGAAGCTCACGGAAATCCGCTACGAGCGCAACGACATCGATTTTTCCCGAAACAAATTCCGGCTCCGGGGAGACACTTTGGAAATTTACCCCGCCTATTGGTCCGGAAAGGCCATCCGGGTGGAGTTTTTCGGAGACGAGGTGGACCGTATCAGCGAAATCAACGCTGTGTCGGGCCTTGCCGAGCGGTATCTGGACCATGTGGCCATCTATCCTGCCAGCCATTATGTGGCCTCGAAAGAAAAGCTCCACCGGGCCATGCTGGAAATTCAGCGGGAGTGCGACGAACAGGTGGCCTTCTTCCGGGCGAAAGACAAGCTCATCGAGGCCCAACGCATCGCCCAGCGGACAGCCTATGACCTGGAAATGATGACGGAAATCGGCTTCTGCAACGGCATTGAAAACTACTCCCGGGTGATTCAGGGAAGGGCGCCGGGAACGCCCCCCACCACGCTTCTGGACTATTTCCCAAAGGATTTTCTCATGTTCATCGACGAGAGCCACGTGACAATTCCCCAGTGCCGGGCCATGTTTGCAGGAGACCGAAGCCGGAAGGATGCCCTGGTGAACTACGGCTTCCGCCTGCCCTCGGCCTACGATAACCGTCCTCTGACCTTCTCCGAATTTGAAGGGAAAATCAATCAGGTCATCTACGTCTCGGCAACTCCGGGAGAATATGAATCCACTCGGTCCGGCCAGATTGTGGAGCAGGTCATTCGCCCCACGGGACTTCTGGACCCCCTGGTGGAAGTCCGGCCCATTGAAGGGCAGATCGACGACCTTATCGGCGAGATCAATGCCCGCACTGCCAAGCAGGAGCGGGTCCTGGTGACCACTCTTACAAAGAAAATGGCAGAGGATTTGACGGTGTATCTCCAAAAAGCAGGCATTCGGGTGCGGTATATGCACTCGGACATCGGCGCCATGGAGCGGATGGAAATCATCCGGGATCTGCGTATGGCGAAATTCGACGTGCTGGTAGGCATCAACCTGCTGCGAGAGGGTCTTGATTTGCCGGAAGTGAGCTTGGTCGCCATTCTGGACGCCGATAAGGAAGGATTCCTCAGAAGCGAGACCAGCCTGATTCAAACCATTGGCCGTGCCGCCCGAAACGCCGAAGGCAAGGTCATTATGTACGCCGACAATGTGACGCCCTCCATGCGTGCTGCCATGGATGAGACCGCCCGCCGCCGGGATATTCAGAACGCCTACAATGTTTCCCACGGCATCGTTCCCAAGACCATTATCAAATCTGTCCGGGACCTCATCGAAATTTCCTCGCCCACTGCCGAACGCAAAGGCCGCAGCGGCGTGAAAATGACCAAGGCCGAGAAGGAAAAGGAAATTGCACGTCTGGAAAAACAGATGAAGGAAGCCGCCAAGATGATGGAGTACGAGTATGCCGCCGTGCTCCGGGACCAGATCATCGAACTGCGAAAGTAAAAAAACGCCCCCTGGGAGTGACAACTCCCAGGGGGCGGTGCTGTATCTTTTGGAATTCTCCGCATCTGCGGAATGGGTGCGGTTTAAACGCCGGCGGCCTCTTTCTCCTTATCCTGAATGCTGATGCTCACACCGTTGACTTCCACGTCTTCGTCGGCGCAGATCATGATGTACTTGACGCCGCCGATGACCCTTGTCTCAATGAGGTCGCTCCGGGCGGGGTCCACTTTGATGACCACATCCGGAGTCTTCAGCTCAAAATGCTTATTGTCAATGATGTTCTTGGGGTGCAGGTCCGCTTCAAAGCCGAAGGCCTCGTCGTAGCTGACGCTGAACTTTGCCATGGCGGCATCGCTGACATGGCAGGAAGCCAGAACTTCCTTTACTTCCTCCTTGCCAATCAGCAGGGGCTCGGGGACTTTCGCCTCCTTGTGAAGTTCAATGCGCTGGGAAATCTGGTCGTGGACGGTCTGGACCACGTCCAGACTGCACTCCTCGCCAAGAGAAGTGGTAAGCAGGGTCTCGAAAGTCTTTTTCTGTTCCGCGGCGGGCTGGGGCACAGGGACGTTAAACAGGGCTTCAATCAGGGTGTCCTGACTGACGGAAATATCGTGGGTGTAGTACAGGGCGCTGTAGATGTCGGTTGCCCGGTCATTGAACGCCGGGAACAGGAAGCCCAGGGCAGGGGAGGAGACCATCTGGTTCATGGCGCCGTCGTGGAAGAGCTTCTCCTCGGGAACGTAGTGGAGGTTCGCTTTGGTCTGTTTCACCGGGCAGATGGTGCAGATTAAGTAGGTGTAGACTTCATCGGACTGGTCGCGGCTGGCAATATCGTCCTTTCCCTTAAAGGGCACGTCGTAGCTGTCACAGCCCAGAAGAATCAGGTAGCTGCCCTCCAAAACAACGCTGTCAATGATTTTTTGGAAGAATGTGGCCAGCAGTTCCTCGTCCTGGAGCTTACACTCCCGCAGGTCCATGAGCAGCTTGTGCTCCGGGGAGCCCGCTACCTGACTGGTCTTGAAGCTCAGGTCAATGAGATTGCGTCCCAGACCCCCGGAAAGGGTGCGCCGGAGGAGGGCGAAGTATTTGTTGGACTCATTTTCCGGCATCAGGGCCGTAGACTGTCGGAAGGATGCGATGATTTCCTTATTGTCATTTACGTAACAGCCATACAGATGGGTGATGGCACTGCGGTCCCGGCGCAGGTGCCGCCGGATCTCGCCGATTTCCTTATCGATCATAGGTTACCTCGCTGAAATAGAATGGTTCCGCTATTTTACCACATTCCATGAAAAAAAGATAGGGGAATAATAACAAAAAGCAAGGGAGGGGCTTTCCCCTCCCTTACTATGCTTCGCTTTCGGGGAAAAGAGCTTCCATGAGTTCCTGAGCCTTTTCCTTTGCCTCTTTTGGAACAAAAATGTTCAGACTTTCCCGCATTCCGGTCTTGATGGTCAGCCCGGCGCCATGGACCGGAATGGCTGTGTAGGGCACGTTGTTGTCTTTCAGCACCTGGATGAGCATCTGCGCCCACATGGCTTCCTTCTGGGTGAGAAATTCAAAAACGGTTTCCATGAAAACAGCTCCTTTCTCTGGTGGGTTCTGTGACTATTATACAGCATCCGGAGCGAAAAGGAAAGCCCTGTTTGCTATTTTAACGAAATATTCCAGGTTTCGCCGTCCACGACGTATTGAAACTCTGTCAAGCGGTCATCCAGCATTACCCGAAGCAGCTCGTCAAAATCGTTCACAGTGTTGAAATCAGACAGCTCACTTCTGGAAATCCACCGCATCTCGCCTTCGTCCGATGAACGGACCTCCCCGGAAAAGCTCTCTGTGCGGAAGAGAAATACCAGGTATCGCCCATTTTCTATGGGGAATTGCTTGATGCCGCAGAGCTTCGGAGAATGAATCGTCAGCCCTGTTTCTTCCTGCATCTCCCGGACCACGGCGTCAACAATAGACTCGCCTTTTTCGATATGCCCGCCGGGAAGGGTCCAGCCGTCCCAATCTTTCTTTCGGCGATTTTGCAGTAAAAGCCTGTCGCCCTGATGAATCAGGCAGAGCACGGTGAGCTCTACAGTTTCGGTCCGTTCCATCAAAGAAGCCTTTTTGCCAGCAGCTTTGTCACCTGGGCGCAGTGATGGGCGGCGTTGCGCTCGAAGGTGGGGTAGTCCATTTCGGCGCTGTCGTCCGCCTTGTCGGAGATGGCCCGAAGAATGACGAAGGGCACGCCGTTGCGGTATGCGGTCTGGGCAATGCCGGCTCCTTCCATTTCCGTGCACAGAGCGCCGGTGATGTCAATGATCCGCTGCTTTGTCTCTTTTTCGGCAATGAACTGATCGCCTGAGGCAATGCGCCCAATTTGATTGTGGCCGGGATTTACTTCCTCGGCGGCGGCATAGGCTTTTTCCATCAGCGCAGGGTCTGCAGGGAAGGCAGTGCGGTCCATGCCGGGGACCTTGCCCATGGGATAGCCAAAGCGGACGCAGTCAAAGTCGTGGTACATGGCGTCCCGGCTTACCACCAGGTCGCCGATGTCCAGTTTTGCATTCAGAGAGCCTGCGATGCCGGTGTTCACAATGCAGGTGACTGAAAAGCGGTCGCAGAGAATCTGCACGCACAGCGCCGCATTCACCTTGCCGACGCCGCACTGGACCACAACAACCTCCAGGCCTTCCAGCCTTCCCTCATAGAAAGTGCTTCCGGCCACCACAGTGCTTTTTTTGTCCTCCAGGGAGGCAACCAAGGTCTCCACTTCCAGGGCCATGGCCCCGATAATGCCAAGTTTCGTCATTGTTTCTCCTTACTCCGGGTACTGAAGCCGGGTGTCGTCAATATTTTCCAGCAAAGCGGCGTATTTTTCGCCCCAGTAATTCGCCATGGACAGGTTCATGTCCAAATAGTTGCCGCAGTCCTTCGCCGCGGCGCCGGGGACTTCTCCGCGATAATCCCGGATGAACTGGAAGCAGCGGCGAACCAGAGGCAGCACATCCCGGGAATTCAGGTCCCCGGCAAGAAGCAGGTAGAACCCGGTCCGGCAGCCCATGGGGCCGAAGTACAGAACCCTGTCCCGCCATTGCGGGTCGTTTCGGAGAAACGTTGCGGCAAGGTGTTCGATGGTATGAACTTCAGCGGTGTTCATGACGGGCTCAAAATTGGGCCGGGTCAGCCGCAGGTCGAAGGTGGTGACGGTGGCATCTCCCACCTTGTCCTTCCGGGAGACGTAGAGCCCCGGCAGCAGACGCATGTGGTCAATGGTGAAGCTGGTTATTTTTTCCATATAAAATCCTTACCCATTTCAATATTTTTTGAATCTATGTTGTTCGGAGGAAAGATGCTGAATTCCAGTTTGGCTCTGATACTGCCGATTTCATTGGATTAATGACAATTTGCGGCGTCAATGGCCAGGACCAGCAGCAGCCCCGGCAGCTCGTCGGCAGGGTCAGCGAAATCCAGGGTGTAGGTGTCACTCCAGCTAAACACCTGCTTGGAGATGGTACCCACGGTGTGCCCACGCTCCACAATTTGATAGTCCCAGCCCATGAGGTCGCCGGTTACGTCCCAGTTTCGGTAGTCTACCTGATAACGGGGCCGGAAGAGGGTGAATTCCCGCCGGACCGTGCCAATCTCCTGACCGTCCATTATGATACTGAATTTCGGCATCAGGGTCATAAGACCTTCGCGGATGAAGCCCACCTCCCGGCCAGTGGATCTTTCGTAAATGTGAAGGAGATGGGCCAGGGGGAAAAATTCTGCCCGGACCTCATACCGGGGATTTCCCCATTCGTCATAGACGTCATAGCTGTCGGTCCAGGAAAAGACACGCTGACGGATGCACAGTTTCATAAGTACAGCCTCCTTTAAAAAATCATAGCATATCGGGGGGAAATTTGCAAGAAAAAGCCGCCCCAACCGTTGGTTGAGCGGCGCTCAACCTGAGGTTGACCGAAAAAATGCAGCCCTAAACAAATAATTGATAGCTTTTTCACCGGATTTATGGCATGATATAGCCATCCAAAGAAAAAGGAGACTTGCGTTATGGAAGAGACTTTGGGAAAGCGAATTGCCGCCTGGCGCCGCCGGGTTGGTATGACCCAGGATCAGTTGGCGGAGCGTCTGGGGGTCACGGCTCAGGCAGTGAGCAAGTGGGAAAACGACCAGTCCTGCCCGGACATCGCCACGCTGCCTCGCCTTGCGGAGATTTTCGGCGTCACCACCGACCAGCTGCTGGGAGTCCCTCAAAAGGAAGAAGTCCATACCGGAGAAGTGGTTACGGAAAAGGACGAGGATAAGCATAGTCTTTTTGAAATTGACCTGAGCGGCAGCAAAAAAGATGCCCTGGGGCTTGGAATCTGGGTCCTTCTCAGCGGGGCTCTGCTGCTCCTGAATAACCACTTCAACCAGAACGGAGGCATCTGGGAGAGCTTGATGATTGCCGGATTGCTGACCATAGGCTTCATGGGCATTCGGCGGCATTTTTTCATCAGTTTGGCCTGCATCCTTTTCGGTACCTACGAAGGGCTGAATAATTTCTATGTCCTGCCGGATATTGGAACTATGGGAATTTGGGCGGTGTTCCTCATGGCCCTGGGACTGAGCATCCTGGTGGATGCCCTGCGAAAGCCCAAGAAAAGGAAAATCCGCATTACCCGGGACGGCAATCCCATTACTTTGAACGGCACGGGATTTGTTGAAAGCAACATGGAGTTTGGGGAAGAGAGCTTTGTCTGCGCCAGCAGCTTTAACGAAAAATCCTATCGGGTGGACCTGCCTCGGCTGAAAAACGGCAGCGCCCAGACTTCCTTCAGCGAAATGAAGCTGGACCTTACGGGAGTTCAGGAATTTGCTCCCGGCTGTGAGATTTTCTTGAGCTGTTCCTTCGGGGACATGGAGGTCACTGTGCCGAGAAACTGTAAGGTAAACATCCAGGACAAGGTGAGTTTCGGCACGGTGGAATGCAAGGGAAAACCCGACTCCGACGCTCCGTATTCTCTTACCGCCGACTGCAAGGTCAGCTTCGGAGAAGTTACCATTGTCTACGTCTGACGCAATCCATCATTTGCAGGGGAAGGCTACATAACAGAAAGCCTCTGTAAAAAAATGCTCCTTGGCCAAGGCGGATTTTTTGCTTTTCCACCAATTACTCTTGCATTTTTTGGCTCGGGGTGGTAGAATAACAATGACTATCCATTAAAGGCAGGGATGCAACATGGCAAAAGACGATTTTGACATCAACTTCGACTTTGAACAGGAACTCGGCTTTGATCCCAAGTCCTTTCTGGGGGACACCGAGATCCATGATGATATTGATTTGAACGAATTTTCCGACGAGGAACTGGGCCTTGGGGACCTGAACGCCCCACAGGAGGCGCCGCAGCAGGAAGAAAGCCGGTCTGACGATTTTGACCTGGATATGGACCTGGGTGACTTTCTCAGCATGGGCGACCCCAAAGGCGGACGTCCTGCGGATGAAAACGTAGACGTGCCGGAGTTTGCCCATCGGCAGGACTACGACTACGACCAGGAAGCCGAATATCCCCAGGAGGAGTATCCCGAACAGGACGATGCGCCTCAGGAATTTCAGGATGAAGAGGAAGTGGAACAGCCCAAAAAGAAGCGGGAGCGCAAGCCCAAGAAGCCCAAGGAACCTAAAAAACCTGCAGGGCCCAATATCTTCACCAAATTCTATGACCTGTACTTTGCGCCTATTATGGACAAATCCATGCAGGAAGAGCCGGTGGACCCTGAGAGACCCCGCCGCCGCCGCAGAAAGTCCAAGATGCAGATTTTCAAGGAGGTATATCTCCCGCCCATTGTGGTGAGCCTGTGCCTCATCCTGGTGCTGACCTTCACCGTGGGCTCCGTTACCAATTTCATCAAGCAGAAGAAGCTGGACGCGGATACGGAGAAAACCCGTCTGGATGAATCCATCTCTGCAGAGCAGGAAGCTGAGCGGAACAAACAGCGGCTTCTCATGGAGGCCGAGGCCCTGGCCCAGGTCTATGACTATGACGGCGCCATTGCCAAGCTGGAAGAGGTCGGCGATTTGACTGCCAACACCGAATTCGCCGTCAAGCGTTCCGAATATGAGACCATCCGCTCGAGCCTCAAAGAGTACCAGGACCCCACCACGATTCCCAACCTGAGCTTCCATACGCTTATGGTGGACCCTGCGAGAGCCTTTGCTGTGACGGAAGATGGTTTGGGAGGCCTGTACAACCGGAACTTCGTCTCGATTGGCGAGTTCGAGAAGATTCTCCAGAACATTTATGACGCAGGCTACGTTCTGGTGGACTTTGACAGCTTTACCACCTACAATAACAATCAGATTTTCCCTGGCTCCATCAAGCTCCCTGAGGGGAAAAAGCCTATTATGATTACCGAGACCATGGTCAACTACTACGGCTACATGGTCGACGGCAATGACGATGAGGAACCGGATGCCGCTGGCCATGGCTTTGCCAGCAAGCTGGTTTTGGATGCCAACGGAGACATCAAGGCCGAATATGTGGACGCCAACGGCACTAAAATGGTGGGCAACTACGACCTGGTGCCCATCCTGGAGGACTTCCTGAAGGAACACCCCGACTTTTCCTACCAGGGAGCCAAGGCCATTCTGGCTGTGTCTGGTAAGGAAGGCATCTTCGGCTACCGCATCAACTCCACCTATGTGTCCACCAAGAGCCAGAGCTTTGTGGACGGCGAGATTGCGGGGGCAAAGGAGATTGTCAAGGCCCTCCGGGACCGGGGCTACACCCTTGCCTGCTACACCTATAACGACTCCGACTATAAGCAGCTGAACGCCAACCAGATCAACGAGGAACTGAGCCTGTGGACCCAGCACATTACCCCTGTCATTGGTGATGTAAACGTGTTTGTCTTTGCAAAGTCCAGTAATATCACAGATTACGCCGGCGCAAGCTTCACCGCTCTCTATAACAGCGGCTTCCGCTACTTTGTGTCCAATGGTACTACCCCGTGGGCCGAGGTTAATTCCACCTATGTCCGGCAGAACCGCCTCATGGTCACGGGCAATTCCATGGCCTGGCATTCTGACTGGTTCAAGGGCATCTTCGACCCAAATGTGGTGATTGATATGACCACCCGTGTCAGCGTGCCCAACTAAAATACAAACCGCCGGGGCTGAGTTTCAGCCCCGGCATTTTTTATGGAGGAAGGATATGGAAATCAGAAAAGGAAGGTACCGCCACTTTAAAGGAAATTTCTACGAGGTTATGGGCACCGCCCGGCACTCGGAGACTCTTGAGGAGATGGTGGTCTACCGGGCCCTATACGGAGAAGGCAGCCTCTGGGTTCGTTCTGCCAGCATGTGGAACGAAGAGGTAAACCGGGAGGACTATCGGGGCCCCAGATTTGTCTTTGTGGGGGAATGATTGGTAAGGGGCACGCTGGGCAGCAGCAGAAAATTGCTGATTGCCTGCGGCGCGCATTCCCGGGATCATAGAAAAAGCCCTGCGGAATCTTCCGCAGGGCTTAACGCTTATAGATTCGTATTGATGGGCTTTTTGGAATTCTCCACAATGGTGCAGATGATATCCACGCACTGCTCAATGCCCAGCTCGCCGGTATCCATGCAGAGGTCGTAGTTCTGGCTCTGACCCCAGGTGCGGCCGGTGTAGTGCTGATAGTTTACCCGGCGGCGCTTGTCTTTTTCACGCAGACGTGCCTCGGGGCTCTTGTCGGATTCGCCGTAGCGGCGGACAATGCGGCCAGCGCGGTAGGCCATATCGGCGTGGACATAGACATGGAGGGCATCGGCGCGGTCTTTGAGGATGTAATCAGCGTTCCGGCCCACAATGACGCAGGGGCCTTTCTCCGCCAGCTGGAGGATTACGCTGCACTGGATATTCCACAGGAAGTCGGCGGTGGACAAACCGTTCATGACACCGGGGACGCCTTGGGGGGCGAAGGCATAGGAGAACAGGCTGCTGCCGGGAGAATGTTCCCCGTGTTCTTCCACAAACTTAGGGGCAAAGCCGGATTCCAGGGCGATCTGATCCACCAATTCCTTATCGTAGAAGGGGATGCCCAACCGTTCGGCGACCATGTGACCCACGGTACGTCCACCAGAACCAAACTCACGGCTGATGGTGATGATTTTCTTTTCCATAATATGCCTCCTTCCGAGAACACTTGCGTTTCTCTTGCTTATATTATAGTCAATATGCTGGCAAATGTCAAGAAAGGGTTATACCGTATTAGGCAAAATTATCTATTTGTTCAAAACGTTTACATAATGTGTTCCTCGGCACAGTTGTCGACCACAAAAACGCCCATCTCTTCCCGGTCCGGCGCGGCAAAGAGCTTAATGGAGCAGGCGTCAAAAGCCGGACAAATAACAGCCTCCGGGTCCAAACGAAAACAGGCATCCTTCTTTTCTTCCATGGTTATCACCTCGGGAAATAGGTTTCCCCGCTGCCTGGGGATTATCCCAGGAGAAAATTTGTTTATAATAAGCGACAAATGTTTTGAAAAGACAGGCCCCCGGAATTTTCCGGGGGCCTGATTTCTTACAGCGGCTGCCGATTTTCGTACTGACGCTTGACCTCTTCCACAATCTCTGTGTCGGCGGGGCAGAATTCATATCTGCCTGTGTCCCGGGGATGGACCCATCTCAGGTCCACGTGCTCCAGCATTTTTGGGAAGCCTTCGGGAATGATGCAGTGATAGAGACGCAGGCGGATGGTCATGTCGGGATATTCGTGAAGTACCTGCATGAAAGGCTCGTGGACTTCCACGGTCACATCCAGTTCCTCTCTGCACTCCCGGATGAGGGCCTCTTCGTGAGTCTCTCCGGGCTCCACCTTGCCGCCTACAAATTCCCAAAGCAGTCCTCTTGCTTTGTTTGGAGGACGGCGGCAGATGAGAAGCTTGTCCTTCTCCCAGAGGAGGGCGGCCACCACGTCCACCGGCTTACGGCGGGTCAGCACCAAAGTGGAAACGGGGCTGACCCATACCGTACCGGATACTCTCTCTATAGTCGCTGTTCCGGCGGTGAGGTTCCGGATGTTCACATTCCACTTTCCTTCCGGAAGCTCTAGAGGGATGTCTTGGGTGTCGGAATTGAAAACGACCAGAATCTCCGTGCTGTCTTCGTCCAGGTGGAAGGCTACGCAGTGGTCGTTTCCCAGATACCAGGGGGAAACACATCGCTGAATTTCCTTCCTGGTGTGCAGTCGCAGGACTTTGTGGGCTTTCCGGAAGGCAATGAGGCCCCGGTAAAACTGCGCCACCTCCTGACAGTCGGGCTTGTCCAGGTCCTCCCAGGCAATGGCGTTCACCCGATCTCCGGAGCGGTAGCTGTTCTGGTCAAAGCCCCCGTGCCGTCCCGGCTTGGAGCGGAGAATTTCCTCTCCTGCCATGAGGAAGGGCACACCCTGGGACAGCATACTGTAGGCTGCCGCCAGACAGTTCATCCGAATGCACATTTCCCGGGGTGCTTCCGGCGCCCCCAGGGCAATGCGGTCAAAGAGGGTGTGGTTGTCGTGGCAGGACACATAGTTCACGCACTGGTCCGGCTGGCTTGCCCAGCGGGGCATTCCCAGAAAACAGCTCTCCAGCAGCTCCCGCGGACAGTATCCGCCGGAGACAAAGCCGGGGGCGGAAGAGTCGAACACGGACCCCCGCAGGGTGTCCCGGATGGTGTCGTTAAAAAAGGCAAACCCGGGCACAAGGCCGGAATTCCCCTGAACCGTAAGGGATACGTTCCCTTTGGTGGGGCGGGTGTCCATGGTCCAGCCTTCGCCGTAGAAGAGCACATGCGGATGCTTGGAATGGACGGTCTCCATGACCTCCTGGATGGTTTGGGTGTCCAGAAGCCCCACCAGGTCGAACCGGAAGCCGTCAATGTGGTATTCATCTGCCCAGTAATTGACGCTGTCCACAATAAATTTTCGCACCATGGACCGCTCGGAGGCTGTGTCGTTGCCGCAGCAGGAACCGTTGGATTCCCGGCGGCTAAAATACCCGGGCACAATTTCATTGAAGCAGAAATGCTCTGC
>DVJG01000205.1 GCA_018710805.1 Candidatus Faecousia faecipullorum | reverse complement strand
TGGAGTACAGGGTGACGGACTCCAGGGCGCCCTGGCTGTACTTCTTGACGGCCTCGTTGACCTCCTCCCAGCGGCCGATGTTCTCGTCGATGACGTGGGTCTTGGGCACCACCTGGCAGGGGCCGGAGGGGTCCAGCTCGTTGGTGGCCTTGGCGTCCAGCCAGCTCACCGCGCCGCACAGGCCCAGGCGCTCGGGGGTGACGATGCACACGTGGCTGGGGGAGAAGGACTGGCACATGATACAGGTGTAGAACTGATCCACGTTCTCATCGGTGAGGCTCTGGAGACGCTCGTCGCGCTTGTCGTAGGCGGGGATGGCCACCTCGTGGCGGAACTTCTTGCACACCTCGGGGTCGGTGATGATGGTGATCTGGCACTTGTCGATGACGGCGTCATAGTCGCTCTTGAGCTTGGCGTAGAGGACCTCGGCGAAGTCCTTCAGCCGCAGGCCCGCCTCGAAGGCGGCCTTGCTGACGCGGACGCGGATCATATCCCGCTGGCCGGTGTGCATGACGCCCTCCATGCAGTTGACATAGGCGTGGAACTTACGCTCGAACACGGACTCGAAGTCGGAGCTCATGTTCTTGCCGGCCACATCGGCCACAAAGCACACGGCGTTCTTGGAGCCCACGGCGAAGGAATCCAGATCGGGCCCGATGAGGGTAAACTTGTGGTCCTCGATCTCGCCCAGCTCCTTGCTGCGCACCAGCTCCAGCGCGTCCACGCGGGAGCCGTCGAACTCCACCTGCATGTCGCCCCGGCGGATGATCTCGCCCTCGAAGGCGGAGGAGAAAGCCACGGGGATGTCGATCTTGGTGATCTTGATCTTGATGTCCCGGGCTTCCAGAGAGGTGGGATTCCACTTGGAGACGTCGGTCTGCACAATCAGGGACTTGGGAACACGGAAGATGTTCTCGGTCTCGTTGGTGATGACGGGGAAGCCCAGAGCGATGGCGCCGGCGCCGCAGGCCACGATCACATCGTCCAGAGGAGCGAAGGCGTTGACGAAGGCAGGCACACGCTCCATGGTGTACTTCATCAGGCTGCCGGCATCACCGGGGGTGATGTTGCCGAAGATCAGGGCAGCACGCAGAGCCACGGACACGACATGGATGACGGAAGTGACATCCTTGCCCAGAGGCACAACACGGACGTTGTCGCCGGTCTTGTAGTTCTTCTCAGCCAGCTGGTCGATGACGCCGCCCACCAGAGTCACCAGCATACCCTGGGTCTGGTAGCTCTTGACCAGCTCCACAGCCTCGTCGGCGCTGGGAGCAGAGCCCAGGATAACGGCAACGCCGGGGATATCGCCGGTAACCAGGGGCACGCCCAGGTTACGGACGAAGGCGTCGGAAATGTGGCCGTAGCAGGGAGCCTCGTAGGGAACGGCGCCGTTCAGGTACTTCAGGACTTCGATGAATTCTGCGCACAGAGCGGTGGCCACGCCGGACATAAAGGCATCATGCAGCCGCTTCTCCCGGGTCATCAGGGTCTTGACAACACCCAGAGCGGCCTTCAGCTCGCCCAGGTTGGTGACCTTCACGCCGGTAACCGCGTAGTAGCAGGGCAGCGCGTAAGCGGTTTCGGGGAAGGACACAGCCTGGCTCTCGCCGTACTGCGCAATCGCATTATCGATGGCGGCTTCGGTCAAGCCGTAAACGGCATCGTTACCGCCAAAAACTCTATCAAAAAGTGTCACGGTATATCCTCCTATTGTTCGTCACGATCTAAAATTGCTTTGATTTTCCGAATTTCTTCGATTGCCGTGGGGCTACAGTCGTAGGGAGACTTTCCCTGACGGTCCGCGTCCATGATCTCCAGGTTGTAGTGGATAAAGCCCAGCAGATCCTCCTCAGGAATCACGCTGCGGATGAATTCCTCATCCCGGGCATCCCGAACCTTGTTGGCCACCACCCGCACCTGCTTGACCCCCAGGTCCTTGGCCAGGCGCTTGACGTTGTGATAGGTCTGCACCGACCGGGCGCCGGGTTCGATGACCACGATAAACTGGTCCATATTCCCGGCGGTGCCCCGTCCCAGGTGTTCCAGTCCGGCTTCCATGTCCATGATGACCACGTCGTTTTTCCGGTAGGTCAGGGCGGAGAGGATGGATTTGAGCATCACGTGCTCCGGGCAGACACAGCCGCTGCCGCCTACATCCACGGTGCCCATGACCAGCAGTTTCACGCCGTTGATATCCTTGGAGAAGGTATCCGGAATGTCTGCCACATAGGGGTTGAGCTTAAAGAACTTGTTGGCGGCGGTGGCGCCGGTGCGTTCTTCCACCAGGGTACGCATTTTGGAGATGGGGACGATGGCGTCCACTTCCTCCTGGCTTAGGCCCAGGGCCAGGCCCAGGTTGGCATCCGGGTCCACATCGGCGGCCAGAACCGTCCGGCCTTCGTCGGCATACAGCCGGGCCAATGTGGAGGACAAGGTGGTCTTGCCTACACCACCCTTACCGGTAATCGCTACTTTCATTGGAAAAAGACCTCGTGCTTAACAGTTTTTCAGTAAATCAGATGCCCAGAGCATCCCGCTTGGCCTCGATGCAGGCGATCATCTTGTCACCCAGGGACTCGATGTCGGTATCCACAACGAACTTGGCCTCGACCCAGTCGTTGATGCCGTGCTCACCCTGCAGCAGCTCGGTGACTTCCTCGGAGCCCTTGGAGTAGGGGTCCACGCCCAGGAAGGTTTCCAGACCGGTAGCCACAACGTAGTTGCCGATGGAGACGGCCTTCTCGGACATCCATTCGGGAGCGCAGCCAACCACAGGCAGCTTGGAGATGGGGATGCCGGAATCCTTGGACAGCTGGGCAGCCAGGATCAGCATACGGGAGATATCCACGCAGGAGCCCATGTGCAGGACAGGAGGAATGCCGGCCAGTTCGCACACGCGCTTGAGGCCGTCGCCGCAGTACTCCTTGGCCTTCACGGGGTCCATGAGACCTGCCTTGGCAGCAGCCTGAGCGGAGCAGCCGGAGACGATCAGGATGATGTCGTTTTCCAGCATCTTCTTCATGAGGCCGATGTGAGCGGAGTCGGGACGGATCTTGGGGTTGTTGCAGCCGACCATAGCCACAGCGCCCCGCAGGACACCGGAGGTCACGCACTCCAGCAGAGGCTTGGTGGTGCCGAACTCGTCCACCTGGGAGTTGGCAACGCCGTCGAGGACCTTGAGGATGGCTTCCACGGAGTAGCCCACCCGGGCGTTCTGCTTCTGGTTGGGGATGTTCACCAGGTCCTGGTTCCGGTTCTGGAAGTTCTCAATGGCCATCTTCACGATTGCCTTGGCGTTCTCGCCGGCAGTCTCGGCATGGAACTGGATGAACTCGGAGTCGGGCATCCGGGCAATGGGAGAGGTGGTGATGAACTTGGTATGGAAGCACTTGCTCAGGGGTCCCAGAGCGGGGAAGATGCACTGCACGTCCACAACGATAGCTTCGCAGGCGCCGGTGAGGACCACGTTCTCCTGGTTCAGGAAGTTGCCGGCCATGGGGATGCCGTGACGCATGGCAACCTCGTTGGAGGTGCAGCAGACGCCGGACACGGTGATGCCCTTGGCGCCCAGGCTCTTGGCGTAGGCGATCATCTCGGGGTCGTTGGCGTAGTAGACGATCATCTCGGACAGGGAGGGGTCATGGCCGTGAACAACGATGTTGACATTGTCCTTCTCCATAACGCCGATGTTGGCGGTGGTGTCCACAGGCTTGGGAGTGCCGAACATAACGTCGGAGAACTCGGTGCCCATCATGGAACCGCCCCAGCCGTCGGACAGACCGGCACGCAGGGACTGACGGATCAGAGCTTCGGGCAGGGAAGAGCAGCCCATGTGGGTCATGTGCAGAGCGGTGGAAATTTCCCGGTCAATGGCGCGGGGGGTGATTTCCGCCTTCTCCCACAGCTGCTGGGTGTATTCGGGAGCCCGCTTGGCAAACATCTGGGTGCCGAAGGGCTTGCCGTACTCCATCAGGCCGATCTCAGCCATTTCGTGAGCCAGGTCGTAGATGTCCTTGCCCTCGGTCTCCACGCCCCATTCCTTGGCGATGCGGAGCAGCTTCTCAGGGTCCTTGACCTGGTAGTTGCCGCCTTCCTTGGTCTGGTGCAGGGTGTGCATGATCTCACGGCCGTGGTCGGAGTGTGCCGCGGTACCACCGGCGGTGAAACGCAGGTAGTTACGGCCCACGATGCCATGAACATCGCAGCCGCAGATGCCGCGGGGAGCTTTCTTGGTGATGCGGCAGGGGCCCATGGAGCAGATACGGCAGCAGGTGCCGGACTCGCCAAAGCCGCAGTGAGGGGTCTGGTTCTTGACCCGCTGCTGCCAGGTATCAGCGCCAACCTTCTGTGCGTTTTCCAGCAGAGAGTTGGTGGCAGCTTCCATCTCTTCGATGGTGGTTAAAGATGCCCAATCCTTCAAAATGATTTCCTCCTATTATGTGATTCAAAAGCATACAATGACCCTTCTATGGAATCATAGAAAATCGATAATATTATACCAATAGAAACAGAAAAAGTCAACCTCGAAAGTACTGGATTTCGCCCAAATATTCCATCCCCCTGGGAGGGATTTCAGCATTGTGCCAAAAGAGGAAAAATCCGGAAGCTTCCAAGAGGTCCCGGCAGGAGACGCACCGGCCCCGGGAAGGTTTTCCTTTTGCCACGTTTCCTAAAATCTTCTGCCCATTTTCCCCGGATTTCTCCCTTATTTCACCTTGTCTCTCCAGGAAAAGTCTGCTATAATGGTGCCCAAACGTGAAAATTTGGAGGATACCCTCATGCGAATGCGAAAAATGAAGAACCTGGACCCCCGGATGGAAAAATGTGCCGCTCTGCGGATTGCGGGCCCCGCCGCCCTGAAAGGAAACTGGCGCAGCCTGAAGCCCGACGCTTCCGCGCTCTGGGTGGAAGTGGGCTGCGGCAAGGGAAAATTCACCGCCGAAACCGCGGCACAGAATCCCGACGTGCTCCTCATCGCCGTGGAGCGGTGCCGGGAGGCCATGGTGGTGGCCATGGAAAAGGCCCAGGCCATGGGTCTTCGCAACGTCTTCTACATTGATATGGACGTTGCCAGCATGGAGGACATCTTTGCCGGAGCGGAAATCGACCGTCTGTTCATCAACTTCCCGGACCCCTGGCCCCGGAAGAAAAACGCCAAACGCCGCCTGACCCACCGGGGCTTCCTGGATAAGTACTGCCGGGTGGTCCGGGAGGGCGGGGAAATCCACTTCAAAACCGACAACGCCCCGCTGTTCGCCTTCTCTGTGGAAGAGTTCGCCGCCTGCGGCCTCACCGTCAAAAATCTCACCGACGACCTCCACGCCAACGGCGTGGTGGGCGTTATGACGGGCTATGAGGAAAAGTTCCACACCCTGGGCACCCCCATCCACCGCTGCGAGGTGGTATGTAAGCCCTTCCTCCTTCCCCCCGAGGAGAAAAAGGCCCCCAAAGAGGACGAAACCCTATGACCTATCACGCAGGAAGCTGTGATGTGGCGGTAATCGGCGCCGGCCACGCCGGCATCGAGGCGGCGCTTGCGGCGGCCCGGCTTGGAAACCACACCATTCTCTTCACCATCAATCTGGACGCCGTAGGCAATATGCCCTGCAACCCCGCCATCGGCGGCACGGGCAAGGGCCACCTGGTCCGGGAGCTGGACGCCCTGGGCGGGGAAATGGGCATTGCCGCAGATCACAGCTGCATCCAGTACCGGATGCTGAACCGGGGCAAAGGGCCCGCCGTCCACTCCCTCCGGGCCCAGGCCGACCGCCGGGCCTATCAGCAGTATATGAAGCACGCCCTGGAGCTCCAGGAAAATCTGGAGCTGAAGCAGGCCCAGATCACGGAAATCCTGGTGGAAAACGGCTCCGTTACCGGGGTTCTCACCCAGCTGGGGGCGGAGTATTCCGCCAAAGCCGTCATCATCGCCACGGGAACCTACCTGGACTCCACCATCATCACAGGCGAGAGCGTCATCCCCTCGGGTCCCGACGGCATGCACCCCTCGGTGGGTCTGGCGGACAACCTGCGGTCCCTGGGCCTGCGCCTTCGCCGGTTCAAAACCGGAACGCCGCCCCGGGTGAACCGCCGGAGCATCGACTTTTCCAAAATGGAGCTCCAGCCGGGAGACGACACCGCGGAGCCCTTCTCCTTCCGCACCACCCACAAGGTCACCAACACCGCCGTGTGCTACCTGACCTACACCAATGAAAAAACCCACGAGATCATCCGGGCGAACCTGGCGAGAAGCCCCATGTACGACGGCACCATTTCCGGCGTGGGACCCCGGTACTGCCCCAGCATCGAAACGAAGGTGGTGCGCTTTGCCGACAAGCCCCGGCATCAGCTCTTCATCGAGCCCTGCGGTCTCAACACCGAGGAAATGTACATCCAGGGCTTTTCCAGCAGCCTCCCCGAGGACGTGCAGCTGGCAATGCTGCACACCGTCCCAGGGCTGGAGCACGCGGAGATGATGCGTCCGGCCTACGCCATCGAATATGAGTGCGTGGACCCCACCCAGCTTCTGCCCACCCTGGAGACCAAGTGCGTCTCCGGCCTCTACGGCGCAGGCCAGTTCAACGGCACCTCCGGCTATGAGGAGGCCGCCGTCCAGGGCCTGGTGGCAGGCATCAACGCTTCCCTGAAAATCCAGGGAAAACCGCCTCTGATTCTGACCCGGGAAACCAGCTACATCGGCACCCTCATTGACGATCTGGTGACGAAGGGCACGGAAGAGCCCTACCGCATCATGACCAGCCGTTCAGAGTACCGCCTGCTCCACCGTCAGGACAACGCCGACCAGCGTCTGACGAAAATCGGCGCGGAAATCGGCCTGGTGCCCCAGGCGCGTCTGCGGCAGGTGGAGGAAAAATACGAAGCCGTTCGCCGGGAGACTGCCCGGCTGGAGGGAACCGGCGTGGCTTCCTCGGAAGCCCTCAACGCCATGCTGGCGGCAAAGGGCACGGCGCCTGTGGCAAATTCCGCCAGGCTTGCGGACCTTCTGCGCCGCCCCCAGGTGAGCTACGGGGATATCGCCCCCTTTGATCCGGAGCGTCCGGACCTCCCCGCTGCCGTGACGGAAGAGGTGGAAATCCAAATCAAATACGCCGGGTATCTGGCGCGGCAGGAAAAGCAGGTGGAGGAATTCAAAAAAGAGGAATCCCGGCGCCTGCCCGGGGATTTGGATTATGAATCCATCGGCGGGCTTCGTCTGGAGGCAAGGCAGAAGCTCTCCGCCATTCGGCCCCTGTCCATCGGCCAGGCGGGAAGAATTTCCGGCGTCAGCCCGGCGGACATCGCCGTGCTCCTGATCTGGCTGGAACAAAATCGGGCATAATCGGAACTTTTTATCTCAAAAGAAATGATGGGCGGCCATTTTTTGGCCGCCCATCAAATTTATCCTAGCACTTCCCCATTTTAAAGTCAAGAGAGATATACAAGTTAAAACGCGAAATCTGCAAATTGTATAAATCAAATGCCGTCAATTTATACAATATTACGTCTTGCAAAAAGAAAATTTCTGTGCTATCTTATAGTCACAAAGAAGAGAAACCCAAGATAAAAATCCATACAAAACCTGAACACAAAAATAATAAGGACATCATACAAAGTTACGGTACGAAAAGCCAAAGGCGAGTAAGTAGTACAGCATACAATGTAGGAAGTACGAATTATCCAGTGAGAAAGAAAATGTATCCGGATTTGAACTTTGGGCAGACTTCTTTCAAAGGTTTCCTTAGGTCCTAGGCGACAGAGGATGTAGATGGGAAAGGCAAAAAAGCAAAAGCAAATGGCAGATAGCAAAAGGAATAAGCTATAAAGAACTGTTTTCGGCAAAGGCGTAAGGTAGTAATCTTAGGTTTAGCAAAAAACAAAGTCTAAAGCGATCCAAAGCATCGGACCAATGATAAGCAGAATGCCGAAGATAGATTGTCGCAGCTGGGAAATTTGAAGAAAAGGAAACCATATATCAGGCGGAATTTCTATCCAAAACCAAATCGCACTTATAAGAGCATCCCGCTGAAAGGGATAAAAAGGAAAATGTAAGCGTTGCGGAGTGGAAACAGGGAAAGAAATGACCGTCAATCCGTAGAAAGAGAGGTTAACCAATGATGTTAGATAATAAGAGTGAACAGAAATGACCCTTGGCTACGCAAAAATGTGTCGATGGCAAGATGCATGTAGTCAAGGGTCATTTCGCTTTTTAAAATGTTCCGTCCCGAAAGGGGCGTTCTTTTTTTGCCCAAACAAAAAATGATGCACAAAGAACCCGGGTTTCTCCCGAAGTTTTATTTGCTTTTTATATAAAGAATGCTATAATAGAAGAAAAAGGAGGCGAAGGAAATGCCGCAGCTGAGAAAAACCCTGGGAAGCCCCAACGACCCGGAGGTAAAGGCCCTCATGGCCCTTATGGAGACTCAAAGTCACTTGACCCTGATCACCTGGGCCTGTACGGAGGCCATGAAGTACGATCTGCCTCTGACCCAGGACAATCGCCTCCGGACCGCCCTGGAAGGGGCCCTGGCGGGAATGCCCCTGCCGGAATTTCGTCCCCTGCTGGCAGAGGCCAGAAAGGCGGCGGGAAAATCCAAGCACCCCGTGACCCAGGCCGCCTCCCGTGCCGTTGCCTCGGCCTGCACCGTGGTATCCTCCCCCACCAGCGCCCTGGGCTATTGCTTCTACCACGCGGCGGCCTACGCCTACGCAACCGCCGGAATCCAGGCAGCCCAGGAAAAATACGACGAGCTTGGAAGGGCGGCCATGGAGCAGCTGCTGGAAAGCCTGCGAAAAGTCGCCGTGGCCGACGAGCCGAACCCGGCAAAGTTGAGATGGGAATGCTGATAGAACGCGGCCCTGGTTTCCCAGGGCCGCGTTTGAGGCTGTCGAAAAACCCCTTCGGGCTTTGGGGGCAAACTTTGGCAGCCTGCTGCGCGCATAATTTGTCCCCTGATGGGGGACAAATTCCACACTTGCAGTCTGAGAAGTGTTTTCTGCCAGGTACACGCCCCGGCAGAAAACGGATTGGACTTTCTTTGCCGCCCATGGCGGCAAACTCTGCGAGGCTTTTTTGACAAGCTGTAGTGCGGCCCTAGTTTCCCAGGGCCGCGATTCCTATTTTTCACTGCATTTCCTATTTTACTTTGATGGTCCACAGCAGGCAGCCAAAGTAGCCGTGCCGTTTCAAAAACCCATCCAGGCTGGGACCGTAGAAATCCGGCCCCACGGAATTTTTGAAGGTGTTATACCCCACAAAGCCCATGTCGGTTTTGTGAAGCGCCACAAAATGGGCCCCCAGGCGCAGTCCCTGCCGCCAGCGGTAGAAAAGGATGCACACGTCCGCCTCCGCCGCCTCCGCATCGAACTTTTTTCGGTCCGCCACGGCTTTCACCGGGAAGCCCCACTTGGAAAAGCAGAGGGCCGGGCCGAAGAACGGGGTGCCGAAATTGCCGCTGATGCCGGGAACCTGCCACTGAAAATAGCGGACAAGGGCCTCCAGGTCCGTGTCCCTGCCAAGAAGCAACAGGGCGTTGTAGGTCGCCACCCAGCCGCAGCCTGTGGCCGCCGAGGACCGGAGGCCGTAGCGCCGGTCCGCATCCCGCTGATTATAAATGAGCCTGCACATGGGGATTTACCGGGTGGGTTTCCATATACGCATCCAGAATGCCGGCGGCCAGCATAACCATCCGGGCGCAGGGCCGGGTTTTGTAAAATTCCGCGGTTCTGGGCGTTGGGTTGGGGTCCGAAGGGGGATTTTTCAGAATTTCCCGGCAGACGATGCTTCCCGCTTCCTCCCGGAACTTCCCCGCCAGCTCCTGGACCAGGGCGTAGTGCTCCTTTTTCCGGCAGTCCTTCTCTCCCGGCTCATCATAGCCGTAGAGCAGTCCCGCAACCATAAGCATACCGCTGACGGCGCCGCAGACCTCCCGCATACGGCCCATGCCGCCGCCGAAGGACGAGGCCATTTTGGCCGCAAATTCCCGGCTCAGTCCCATGTCGTCGCAGAAAGCCACCACCACCGCCTGGGCGCAGTTGCACCCGTTTACAAACAGCTCTCCCGCAAGTTCCCTGTGATCCATTCTGATTTCTCCTTTACAGCCGCACAGCCGCAGCATTTTGAATCCGCATTTCCCGCTCCGTCACCAAGCAGTCCACCGCCAGGACCTGGACGCCCTCAGCCGCCGCCTCCCGAAGGGCCGCGCCGAAGGCCGGGTCTGTGGCGTCGTTGGGCCTAAGATATTTGACATCCGCCATCTGAATGACGAAGAGCACATAGGCGCCGAAGCCCTCCCGGGCCGCCTGTTTGAGCCCTCGCAGGTGCTTGGCCCCTCGCTCCGTGGGCGCGTCGGGGAAGGCGCAGACGCCGTCCGTTTCCAGAGTCACGCCTTTGACTTCCAGAAAGCAGGGTTTTCCGTCCTTTGTAAAGGAAAAATCAAAGCGGGAATCCCCGTGGACCGTCTCGGCTTTCAGGTTTTCGATTTTTCCAAGGCCTCCGGAAGCCAGCCACTCCCTGGCCGCCGCGTTGGGGGCCTGAGAATCCATATTGATGAGCCGGGTGCCCTTCCAGACGGCGATGAGGTCATATTTTGTTTTTCGTTTGGGGTCGTCGCAAAAACGGCACCAAACCTTTGTGCCCGGAATCAGCAGTTCCCGGCAGCGGCCCGTGTTTTTCACATGGACCGTCTCCACCGTTCCCCCGATTTCCACCTGGGCAATGAAGCGGTTTGGCCGCGCGAAAAACACGCCAGGGACCATATTGTCATAGCGCAAATTCTGTCACCCTTTCTCATTTCAGCATAGCAGAAATTTTTCAGAAAGCAAGGAAAAATTTTTTGAAAAGAAGGTTGACATTCGGGAAAATTGTGGTATAATAATCCCTGCTCCGACATGGAGGCATAGCTCAGCTGGTTAGAGCGCATGCTTCACACGCATGAGGTCACAGGTTCGAGTCCTGTTGTCTCCACCAAAGCGGAACATCCGCATATAGAGGATTTGTGTAACGGTAGCACACCGGACTCTGACTCCGTTTGCGGGGGTTCGAATCCCTCATCCTCTGCCAACAAGAAAAGACCACCCTGCGGGGTGGTCTTTTCTTGTCTTCTGCGGAAAATTCCCCTTGTCCAAGGCTTTTCTTTTTGAAAATGTATGATATAATTCCTGAAAAGGAGGAATCTCTATGACCATCTTTGACGCCATGCAGTGCCGCCACAGTGTCCGCGCTTACCTGGATAAACCCATCCCCCCAGAGGTGGCTGCGGAACTGAACCGCGAAATCGCCGCCTGCAATTTATCGGGCAATCTGCACATCCAGCTTGTCACCAACGAAAGCCGGGCCTTTTCCGGCCTGCTGCCCCACTACGGCAGCTTCCGGGGTGTGCGTAACTACATTGCCCTTGTGGGAAAGTCCGCCGACGACCTGGAAGAGCGGACCGGCTACTACGGCGAACGCCTGGTCCTGAAAGCCCAGATGCTGGGGTTGAACACCTGCTGGGTGGCCCTGACCATGCGAAAGTCCGTGGTAAAAACCCAGTGCCGGATAGAGCCCGATGAAAAGCTTGTCTGTGTGCTGGCCCTGGGCTACGGGGAGCATCCCGGCGTCCCTCACAAAAGCAGGCCCATGGATGCTCTCTGCCAGGCAGGAGAGCACCCGGACTGGTTCCGCCGGGGCATGGAGGCCGCCATGCTGGCCCCTACGGCAGTGAATCAGCAGAAATTTTACTTCACCCGGAACGGCAGCCAGGTCTCCGTCAAAGCCACCGGCGGTTTCTACGCCAAAGTGGACCTGGGAATTGTGAAATACCATTTTGAACTGGGTGCCGGAAAAGACAGCTTCACCTGGGGTCCGTAACAAAGAGGGAGACATATGGAAAAAATATGGCTGATTCTCATGGGCGGAGTGCTTCTTCTGTCCCTGTGGGGCTGTGCAAGGGTAAAAAGCCAGCCCACCATTCCGCAAACCCAGGTAGAAACCGTCCCATCCACAGCGGCCCCCGCTGCGCCGGAGACCACCGCACCGGAGCCCGAGGACACGGATTTTGTCCGGGTGGCAGACTACCTGCCCCAGGTGCCCCAATACCTCCCCTATTCCACGGCGGAGAACTTCACCGGGGCGGTGATCTACGATTTTTCCGGCGCATACCTCCGCTACGGCACCGTAAAAAAGCTCATGGCGGCCCAGGAGGCCCTGGAGGCCCAGGGCCTTTCCCTGAAAATCTGGGACGCCTTCCGCCCCACCGCCGCCCAGTTCCGGCTGTGGGAAGTCTGCCCGGACCCCAACTTTGTGGCGAACCCCAACCGGGGCTTCAGCGCCCACAGCCGGGGAAACACCGTGGACGTGACCTTAGTGGACAGCCAGGGGGCAGAGCTTCTCATGCCCACGGCATTTGACGATTTCACACCCAAAGCCGACCGGGACTACCGGGACTGTGAAGAAACGGAGCGTCAAAACGCCCTCCTGCTGGAAGAGGCCATGTTGGAGGCGGGATTCATTCCCTACAGCGGGGAATGGTGGCATTTTCAGGACGAAGACACCTACCCGGTGGAGGAAGTTTTCTGCCCGGAAGCCTGAAATACCCCGCCGTTTTCCCTCAAGGCGATTCTCTGTCATATAGTAAGGCCGCCGATGTTTCGGCGGCCTTTAGGCTGTCAAAAATCCCCTGCGGGGCTTTTTGACAGGTATTTTGCAGTCTCCTGCGTGCATAATTTGTCCCCCATCGGGGGACAAATTCCACACTTGGAGCCTGAGAAGTGTTTTCTGCCAGGTACACGCCCCGGCAGAAAACGCATCGGACTTTATTTGCCGCCCCAGGCGGCAAACTCTGCGAGGCTTTTTTGACAAGCTGAAAAAGGCCGCCGAAGCATCGGCGGCCTTTTTGTTATGTTCTTATTTGATTTTGGGCAGGGAAGCTGCGGCCACGGACTGGCCAACCCGGCGGGTCTTCTCGTCGGGGAGCATGACTTCGCACTTTTTGGCAAGTTCGGGGTACTCGTCAGCCAGAATCTCGTTGCACACCCGCAGGATGGTGTCGCCGCCCTTGCCGGACATGACGCGGCCCATCATCATCATGTGCTCGATGTTGTAGAGCTGGGAGTAGAGCACCACGGTGTAGGCGAGGTAGGCGCCGATGGTCTCGAAGATGGCAGCGGCTCTCTCGTCGCCCTGCTCCATGAGGCCCTGGACCACCTTCAGCTTCTGGGCAGGAGACAGGCTCTCGTCCAGCTCGATGCCAGCCGCAGGGGCCAGCTTGATAACGGCGTCCTGGGAGAAGTACTTGCAGCCCACGCCGATGTCGCCGGACCACTCATCCTCCATGGCCTTTTCGTTCAGGTCCACAGGCGCGAAGGCCAGCTCGTTGATCCAGCCCAGGACGTTCTGGTCCTTGTCCACGTAGCCCACGGCTTCGGAGGTACCCATGGCGATGCCCATGATGTTGCCCACACCCAGGCCCATGGCGCCAGCCAGTGCGGACACGTCGCCGTCGTTGGCAACCACAATGGGCACGTCACCGATTTCGGCAGCAGCCCGGTCATAGATGGTCTTGACCTTGTCCCAGTTGGAGCGGGGGACCTTGATGAACAGAGAGGCCACCATGGGAGCGTTGCCTACAAAGACGCCCGCGGAGGATACGCCGATGCCGTCCACCCGGGGCATTTTGGATGCGGCGGTCTTCATGGCCTCTACGATGCCGTTAAAGTGGTACTCGGGGTCCTCATGGAGCTTGGGATACCAGACCACTTCCTCGGAGTAGACGCATTCACCGTCCACCACAGCGGAGACCTTCCGGTCGGAGCCGCCTGCGTCGAAGCCGATGCGGCAGCCGTCCATGTTGCCGCCCATGGGCTCCGCCTCTTCATTGGCGGCGGGGCAGCTTTCCAGAGGCAGGTCCAGGATTTCCAGGTCCCGCTCGTAGAGCTGGTTCACAAAGGTAAAGTCAAAGTGCCGCTCACCTTCGGGGGTGTAGGCCTTCTGGAGCCGCTTCGTCAGCTCGGAGCAGCCGCAGATGGACACCCGGAAGCCGCCGGTGGACCAGAGCAGGAACTTGACGTAGCGTTCTACATACCGATAATCGGCCTCGGCCATATCTTCCGTGCCGTGGATGAAGGTGTGGTGGACAGATACGTGGCCCTTGTCCCGCTCAATGGCGATGGCAATGGGCTTTTTTGCATCCTTCAGGTAGGCGGAGCGCCAGACGCCGAAGGGGATGAACTCCGGGTCCAGCTTGGGGGTGTGTTTCATATCGTAGGCAATGCCAAGATAACGCATGAATGATTCCTCCTATTTTCGGTTGGATATCTCTATTATAGCATACATTCTCCAAGTGGCAAGGGAATTTTCTCCAAAGTCTTTGTTAA
>DVJG01000204.1 GCA_018710805.1 Candidatus Faecousia faecipullorum | reverse complement strand
AGCCGTTTGAAGGCGGTGTAGAGGGTGGCTTCTTTTAATTCAAAGCGGCCCAAGGATAGGGTGGAGATCATTTTGTTGATTTCGTAGCCGTAGCTGTCGCCCCGCATGAGCCGGGCCAGAATGATGGCGTCTGTGTGTCCGCGAATCAGATCACCGGCAATTGACATTGTCATCCCTCCTTATGAAATGATTGTATCATGATGTACCTCGGCTGTCAAGGTATTTCGCAAGAAAAAAATAAAAAAGCAGGGGAGGCATTTCTGCCTCCCGTACAAATTTGCCTTTATTTATGATACTTACTCCCTGCCTGAATTGCCTCTGCCCGGTAAATCTGCTCCAGAACCATGATCCTTGCCAAATGGTGGGGGAAGGTCATGGGACCCATGGAGAGTTTCAGGTCCGCCCTTTGTTTGACCCTGGGGGCCATGCCAAAGGAGGAGCCGATGAGAAAACAGGCGCTGGATTTGCCGGAACTTTTCACATTCTTCAAAGTTTGTGCAAAGAGTTCGCTGCTGAGCTCCTTTCCCTCAGGGGTAAACACGCAGAACCATGCCCCCTTGGGGATTTTTGCGAGAATCAAATCCGCTTCCTTTTCCAGCCCTCCGGAGATTTCCGCAGGGGAGGGGTCCTCGGGAAGCCGGCTTTCCGGCAGCTCCAGCAGAGTAAAGCGACAGTAACCGCTCAGGCGTTTTTGGTACTCAGAGGCCGCGGAAATGTAGAACTTTTCTTTCAGCTTTCCCATGGTGATCAGAGTAATGTCAAACATAAAATCACTCCTTTTCAAAATTTTACCACAAAAGCGTGAAAAAGGCAATGCGAAAAATGCACACACAGTGACAAACTAGCAGGGGAGGTGAGACCATGGGATTTCGGGACAAGAAAATAGAGATTGACCCCAACGGCAGTTATACCGGCCGCCCTAAGGACTGGGACGAACAGCCTGTCCAGGACGCTGACGACCTGTAAGAAAAGGCCCGGGCGGTAAATCCGCCCGGGCCAGAGACGTTATTTCAGGGAAACTTCATACACAGGAAGGTTGTCTGGATCATCCATGTTGTAGAACGCAAGGCCCACCACATTTTCCGGCTCAATGATTTGATAGCTTTCAAAAAGTTCAAAGGTATCCGCATCCATGGGATTCATGCCGCTGGTGCCTACGGCATTAAAATCTCGTTCGATAAAACTGCCATCTTTCATGCGGAAACCTGCCAGCACGGGGCATCGGGGAGCAGGAGTATCCAGCTTTTCGTCGGACCTCTGGGGATGGGCATAGGGGTCGCCGGTGACAATAATATTGGCGCTGATGGGGGATAATTCAAGGGAGTCCAAGGTGAAGCCAGAATCACCAATAGCTGCATTGGGGGTCACACTAAGCTTCTTGTCTGTACCTGTGAGGGTCCATTTAAGCGTCCAATCTCCATCCACCAGAGATTTGTGGTCCAGACCTTCAAAAATACCAACGCTGGTGAATTTGACAACGATTTCACTGTTCAGATGTTCCAGAGGCTGAAGTCCGTTTTCCTGGGCAGAGGTAGGCAGGGACATATCCAGAATGTACTCAAAGCTTCCGTTTTTGTCCAGATAACGGGGTATAACCGAATGATTGGAATCATATTCCACAGGTGTGCCGTCGTCGTAGGTGAGACTGCCATCGGATTGCGTTTTTACTCCATCATAGTACGAACCGACCCAGCTGATTGTTGGCTCCTTCCCGTTGATGGTCACGACCCCGCCTTCCAGGCTGGGCTGTTCGCCCTTAGGCAGCTGGAAGCCATCCACACGGAACACCAGCATGGCGCGATATTGGTCCACAATGCTCTGAACGGCGGTGATGGTAATATCGTTATCTGTGACACTGACGATTTCCTTCGAGGATTCTTCCGGCTGGGCTGCTTTGGTTTCTTCCAGCATGACGGACAGACCGGACTTGTCCGCCGCATTCTTTTCCAGCTCAGACATCTGCTGGATGCTCTGCATACTCCGGGACCAATGGGTATAGATTCCTGCTCCGGTGAAGGTCACCAGGGCGATGGCTGCCGCCAGAATCAGCACCAGGGTTTTGCGCTTGCTGCTGCTCTGGGGCTTGGGATTGGTTTGGTTCATGAGCTTCATAACCATTTCCTCCTTGGTTTTATCCGAAAAGCGAAGGCTGTCCATGGAGGTCCTGAATTCTTGGCTCAAATTGTGCTTCATACTTAGACACCCTCCTTTTCAAGGTAGGACCGGAGCATCTTCCGCCCCCGGGAGAGCCGGGCTGCAATGGCCGCCTCTTTGACTCCCAGCACGTCTCCGATCTCTTTTGACGTATAGTTTTCATAATAAAATAAGTACAGGGGTACCCGGTATTTTTCCGGCAGGGATTTTAGTCCCTCCAAAACCCCGGTTTTCGGCTCCTGAGGTGCCGTCATTGCTGCGGCCTCGTCCAGGGGAACTGTCCGTCGGAAAAAGGCACTTTTCCGGTAATCCTTGCAGGCATTTACCGTAGTGCGGATGATCCACGCCTTTTCATGCTCCACCGTATCGAACCGCAGGTCATTTGTAAGAATTTTCAGAAAGACGGTTTGACAGATATCTTCTGCGTCATAGGTCTGGCGTAAGTAGCTGTAGCTGATACGCAGAATCATGTCCGCATAAAGATCGACTAGTCGTTTTGCCTGGGCGCCATCCATCTTCCAATCACATCCTTCGTCATATGTTTGAGGTCCTCTATCCATAATACGATTCAGGGGAGATATTTCTGACATGATTCTATCATGAAATCAAAAAAATTTCATGGCGAGAAGAAACTTCCCGCCATGAATTCTACTTTTGATTTTCGTATTTCCGTTTTGTTGCCAATCCTCCCCGGATATGGCGCTCCCGTTTATTTTCGTCCAAGACCTCCCGCACCTGAGAAAAGAGATTTCTATTCGTTTCCTCAAGTCTCTGGGTCAGATCTTTATGCACTGTGGATTTGGAAATGCCAAAATGCCGGGCCGCTGCCCGGACCGTGACACGATTCTCGATGACGTACACAGCCAACTTCTGGGCTCGTTCTTCCAGGTCCTCTTTCATAGGCTTCCCTCCGATGCTGTGTGCTCTGGGAAAGCATATGCACCAAGAAGAACGGAAATTCCGTTGACAGGGAAGTGAGGAAGCGGTAAAATAACAAAAGATAAATAACAAGGAGAATACCCCTATGATTTACTTTAATAATGACTATGCAGAGGGCTGCCACCCTAAGGTCCTGGAAGCTCTGGTGAAAACCAACCTGGAGCAGACCCCGGGCTATGGCGAGGACGAATTCTGCCGCTCAGCCGCGGAGAAAATCAAAAAGCTCTGCGGTCGGGAAAACCTCTCTGTTCACTTTCTGGTGGGAGGCACCCAGACCAATATGACCGTCATTGACGCGGCCCTGCGGCCCCATCAGGGGGCGCTGTGCGCGGTTACAGGCCACATCAACACCCACGAGACCGGGGCGGTGGAGGCAACGGGTCACAAGGTCCTGACGGTCCCCTCCGATGACGGAAAAATCACCGCTGACCAAGTCCGCAGCTACGTTACCGCCCACTGGGCCGACGGCGCTCACGAGCACCTGGCCCAGCCGAAGTTGGTGTACATTTCAAATCCCACGGAGCTGGGAACCCTCTACACCTGCTCCGAGCTGGAAAAATTGTCGAATACCTGCCGCGAACTGGGCCTGTACCTGTTCTTGGACGGCGCACGCCTGGGCTACGGCCTTATGGCGAAGGATAACGACGTCAGCATGGAGGACCTGTCAGCTTTCTGCGACGTCTTTTACATCGGCGGCACCAAAGTGGGGGCCCTCTTCGGAGAAGCCGTGGTGTTCTCAAACCTAAAACTTGCGGAGGACTTCCGTTACCTCATCAAACAGCACGGCGCCATGCTGGCAAAAGGCCGCCTGCTGGGCGTCCAGTTTGACGCCCTTATGACGGATAATCTGTACTTTGAAATCTCCGCCCACGCCGACCGTCTGGCGGACCGGCTCCGGGAGACCTTCAAAAAGTGCGGTGTGCCCTTCCTGGTGGAAAACAACACCAATCAGCTGTTCCCGATTCTGCCGGATGATGTTCTGGACGCGCTCTCCAAAACCTACGTATTCTGCGAGCAGGAGCGAGTGGATGAATCTCACCGCGCCGTTCGTTTCTGCACCAGCTGGGCAACCAAGGAAGAAAACGTGACTTCCCTTGAAAAATCTCTGGAAGAACTTCTGAAAAGAAAGTAAATTTACAACTTGTTCACCGCATTCTTAAGAAAATCAGCTATACTAAGAGAAAGGAGTGAAAGATTTGAACTTTGACAAACGATCTATGCGGAGGATTTTCCTGCTGATTGTCGGGGGAATTGTCTTCGGATGGCTTATTTTGGATACGGAGCGGGCCACAACCATGCTGGACGGCATCTGGGCGCTGTTTTCTCCCTTCGTTGCGGGAGCTGCCATCGCATTTATTTTTAACGTGCCTATGCGCAGCATCGAGCGGCGGCTGGGGGATATCCGCCGGATTGGCGTTCGCCGGGGGTTATCCATAATTGCTACAATACTTTCTCTGATTCTGGTAATTTCCCTGGTTTTTGAACTTCTGATACCCCAAATTCAGCTGACCTGGGCGTCTCTGGCAGAGAGCATCCCGCCCTTTGTGGAGCGGACCTCCAATGAGCTTGTAGTGCTCATGGATAACCACCCGGATTTGAAGCTTTGGCTTCAAGAATCGTTTAACCTGCAAAGCTTGGATTGGGCCAGCATTGTGAAAGACGCGTTGACCTTCCTGGGCAGCCAACTCAGTACGGTTATGGGCAGCGCAGTAAATGTGATTGGAAACGTCACCGGAGCCATCGTCAACACTGTCATTTCCATTGCCTTTGCGGTGTACTGCCTGATTCGGAAGGAAATTCTGGCACGGCAGGGAAGACGCATCCTCTATTCCGTCCTCCGGGAACACACGGCGGACGAAGTGATCCGGATTGCCCGGCTGACCAACAACACCTTTGCAAACTTCATCTCCGGCCAGTTCCTGGAGGCGTGTATTTTAGGGGCCCTTTTTGCCATTGCCATGGCCATTTTCCGGATGCCCTACATTCCCCTGGTCAGCGTCATCATTGCTGTAACAGCCCTGGTTCCTGTGGTGGGCGCCTTTGTGGGATGCGTCGTTGGTGCGTTCTTCATTTTGGTGAATGACCCCATCCAAGCCCTGTCCTTTGTGGCCATGTTCCTGGTGCTCCAGCAGTTGGAGAACAACCTGATCTATCCGAGAGTGGTGGGTACTTCCATCGGCCTGCCTGGCATGTGGGTGCTGGTTGCCGTGACGGTGGGCGGCGGCCTCATGGGCGTGGGCGGCATGCTGCTGATGATTCCGCTGGCCTCTGTGCTTTATACACTGGTAAGAGAATTTACTGACAAGCGCCTGGCGGAGCGAAATATTCCCCCAGAAAAACTCCTGGACCAGCCCCCGGAGCTGCGTTCTCATTTCCAGCAAAAGCGGGAACGGAAACGGCTTCAGAAGATGAAAGAGCAGATCCAAAAGATACAAAACCAAAAGAAATAATAAAAAGGAACCCTCGGCCGCTATGGCTGAGGGTTCTTTCTGCATGTTATATGCCCAACAAAAATGATCAGAGGGTTGTAAATTCGTAATTCTCAAATTTGAGCTGGTCGCCAAGGTCCACGCCGAAGGGGAGCAGTGCAATGGCGACCTCGGAGACAACCCCGGTGTCCTCGTAGCGGACATAGGCATAATCCCCGCGGATATCCACGACTGTACAGATCATATTTTCTCCTTACCGAATAAAATTTGTCATGACCCGCTCATCATATTCCGGCAGACCAAAGGTTTCTTTCCCCAAGGCGATGGACTTCATAAGAAAGGCCATGTTCTTTGCCAGGTTCCGAACCGTGGCTATACCTTCCGCATCCTGCTGGGCCTCTCCGGGGAGACGGCCGTGGAGACTGTTCCAATAGTGGCTGGAAGCCACAGGCATCCCGGAAATGGTGAAGTATTTGTTCAGTTCATCAAAGGTGGCAGAGCAGCCGCCTCTCCGGGCGACCACCACGCTGGCGCCTACCTTCATCCGCTTATCAAAGGATGTGCTGTAAAAGAGACGGTCCAGGAAGGCGATCAAGGTTGCGTTGGCAGAGGCGTAATACACGGGGCTTGCCACCACCAAACCGTCGGCTTCCTGGAATTTGGGAGCCGCTTCGTTTACAGCGTCGTCAAAAACACATTTTCCTGATTTCTTGCAGGAATTGCAGGCGATACATCCCCGAACGGCGTTTGACCCAATGTTCAGGATTTCGGCTTCTACACCCTGGGCCTCAAAAACTTCCGCCATGTTTTTTAACGCCAAGGCGGTGTTCCCATTGGGCCTGGGACTTCCGTTTATAAGCAAAACCTTCAAAATAACACTCCTTTCCATAAAAAACCCGCCCTCAGGTAGGCCCTGAGGGCGGGCAATTCAGTTTATGCGGATGTGAAAGGAATTAGTCCTTGTACATCTCGACCAGCTTCACCAGGTGCTCGTAACGCTCCTTAGCGGCAGCCTCGTTCTTAGCGAACAGGTCGGTAGCGCGCTCGGGGAACTCACGGGTCAGACGGCTGTAGCGGGCCTCGTTCATCAGGAATTCCTGATAGCCATCCTTGGGAGCCTTGCTGTCCAGCTGGAACTTGCCGGTCTCCTTGGAGGGATCGAACCGGAACAGGTTCCAGTAGCCGCACTCGACGGCCTTCTTCATCTCAGCCTGGCAGTTCATCATGCCGCCCTTGATGGAGTGCATCTCACAGGGAGCATAGCCGATGATCAGGGAGGGACCATGGTAGGCTTCAGCCTCGGTGATGGCCTTCAGGGTCTGAGCGGGGTTGGCGCCCATGGCGATCTGAGCAACGTAGACATAGCCGTAGCTCATAGCGATTTCGGCCAGGGACTTCTTCTTGGTCTCCTTACCGGAGGCAGCAAACTGAGCAACCTGACCGATGTTGGAAGCCTTGGAAGCCTGTCCACCAGTGTTGGAGTAGACCTCGGTATCGAAGACGAAGATGTTCACGTCCTTGTTGGAGGCGAGAACGTGGTCAACGCCGCCGAAGCCGATGTCGTAAGCCCAGCCGTCGCCACCGAAGATCCACACGGACTTCTTGGACAGGTAGGACTTCTTGGACAGGATGTCCTTCACGGTGTCGCAGCAGACGTTGGCTTCCAGGTTGGCAACGAGAGCAGCGGTAGCGGCCTTGTTGGCTTCGCCATCGTTGAAGGTATCGAGCCATGCCTGGCAAGCGGCCTTCCGCTCCTCGGAGGCGGTGTTCTCCATGACGGAACGAACCTTGTTCGCCAGAGACTCACGGATCACAGCCTGGGCGGTGTACATACCAAGACCGTGCTCGGCGTTGTCCTCAAACAGGGAGTTTGCCCAAGCGGGGCCCTTGCCCTCAGCGTTCACGGTGTAGGGAGAGGTAGCAGCAGGACCACCCCAGATGGAGGAACAGCCGGTGGCGTTGGAGATGTACATCCGATCGCCGAACAGCTGGGTCACGAGACGGGCGTAGCTGGTCTCGGCACAGCCGGCGCAGGAACCGGAGAACTCCAGCAGAGGCTTGCGGAACTGAGAACCCTTAACGGTAGCGTCCTGCATATCCTTCTTCTCGGAGACCTTGGCAACCATGTAGTTGAAGACTTCCTGCTCGGCCAGCTCCTGCTCCTGAGGAACCATGGAGATAGCCTTGGTGGGGCAGACGCCGACACAGACGCCGCAGCCCATGCAGTCCAGAGGAGACACGGCCATGGTGTACTTGTAGACACCCTTGCCCTTGCCGGCCTTCACATCCACCAGACGGGCACCGGCGGGAGCGGCAGCAGCCTCAGCCTCGGTCAGAGCGTAGGGACGGATGGTAGCATGGGGGCAGACATAGGCACAGTTGTTGCACTGGATGCACTTGGTCTCGTCCCAGTGAGGAACGGTGACGGCAACGCCGCGCTTCTCGTAAGCGGAGGCACCCAAGGGGAACTGACCGTCGGGCAGCTCGGCGAAGGCAGAGACGGGGAGGCTGTAGCCGTCCATCTTGCCCACGGGGGTCAGGATGTTCTTAACAACCTTAACGGTGTCCTCACGGCCTTCCAGAGCCAGCTCGGGCTTGTTGTCCTCGGCGGTAGCCCAGGAAGCGGGCACGTCGATCTTGACATAAGCGGTAGCGCCGGCGTCGATGGCGTTCCAGTTCTTCTCAACAACGTCGCGGCCCTTCTTCAGGTAGGAGTGCTCTGCAGCGTCCTTCATGTACTTGATGGCATCCTCAGCGGGCATAACCTTAGCCAGAGAGAAGAATGCGGACTGCAGGATGGTGTTGGTACGCTTGCCCATGCCGACCTTGATGGCCAGGTCAATGGCGTTGATGGTGTACAGCTGGATGTTGTTGTTGGCGATGTAGCGCTTGGAAGCGGCATCCAGGTGATGCTCCAGCTCCTCCATGGACCACTGGCAGTTGATCAGGAACACGCCGCCGGGCTTGACGTCCTGAACAATTTTGAAGCCCTTGGTGATGTAGGAGGGGTTGTGGCAGGCCACGAAGTCGGCCTTGTTGATGTAGTAAGGAGACTTGATGGCATTGTCACCGAAACGCAGGTGAGAAACGGTAACGCCGCCGGTCTTCTTGGAGTCGTACTGGAAGTAAGCCTGTACGTACTTGTCGGTGTGGTCACCGATGATCTTGATGGAGTTCTTGTTGGCGCCAACGGTGCCGTCGCCGCCCAGACCCCAGAACTTGCACTCGATGGTGCCTTCGGCAGCGGTGTTGGGAGAAACCTTCTCTTCCAGAGACAGGTTGGTCACATCGTCCACGATGCCGATGGTGAACTCGTGCTTGGGAGCGTCCTTAGCCAGCTCTTCGTAAACGGCAAAGATGGAAGCGGGGTGGGTATCCTTGGAACCCAGACCGTAACGACCGCCGATGACAGTCACATCGTTGCGGCCGGCCTTGGCCAGAGCCATAACCACATCCTGATACAGAGGCTCGCCCTGGGAGCCGGGCTCCTTGGTACGGTCCAGCACAGCAATCTTCTTGGCAGTGGCAGGAATGGCAGCCAGCAGCTTGTCAGCGCAGAAGGGACGGAACAGACGGACCTTCACCAGGCCGACCTTTTCGCCGTGAGCGTTCAGGTAGTCAATGACTTCCTCAGCCACATCGTTGATGGAGCCCATGGCAACGATGACGCGGTCAGCGTCGGCAGCGCCATAATAGTTGAACAGCTGGTAGTTGGTGCCCAGCTTCTCGTTGACCTTGGCCATGTACTTCTCAACCACTGCGGGCAGGGCGTTATAGTACTTGTTGCAGGCCTCACGATGCTGGAAGAAGATATCGTCGTTCTCGTGGGAGCCGCGCATAGCGGGACGCTCGGGGTTCAGGGAGTGGTCACGGAAAGCCTGGACAGCTTCCATGTTGCACATTTCCTTCAGGTCCTCGTAGTCCCAGATGGCGATCTTCTGGATCTCGTGGGAGGTACGGAAGCCGTCGAAGAAGTTGATGAAGGGAACGCGGCCTTCGATGGAAGCCAGATGTGCAACAGCGCCCAGATCCATAACTTCCTGCACGTTGGTCTCGCAGAGCATGGCGAAGCCGGTCTGACGGCAGGCGTAAACGTCGGAGTGGTCACCGAAGATGTTCAGAGACTGAGCAGCCACGGTACGGGCAGAGACGTGGAAAACACAGGGCAGCAGTTCGCCGGCGATCTTGTACATATTGGGGATCATCAGCAGCAGGCCCTGAGATGCGGTGTAGGTGGTGGTCAGAGCACCGGCGGCCAGAGAGCCGTGGACGGTACCGGCAGCGCCGGCCTCAGACTGCATTTCCACAACCTTAACAGTATCGCCAAAGATGTTCTTCCGGCCGGCAGCGGACCACTGGTCCACGTTGTCAGCCATGGGGCTGGAAGGGGTAATGGGATAGATGCCAGCAACCTCTGTAAAGGCATAGCTGACGTGGGCGGCAGCAGTATTGCCGTCCATGGTTTTAAATTTTCTTGCCAAAATGAAATACCTCCTAAAGTATTCAATTTTTGTCGCAAATATCATACCACTTTCGAGACCGTTTGTAAAGTCATTTCACGAGGCGTTTTGTAAAATTTCATGGATATAAACAAGAATACTCTGGTAAGACTGTGTATTTCTGCCAGAGGGAAAAAAAGATTGTCTTTTTCCGGAGAATGGAGTATGATATGAGGAAAGGAAAAGGGGGAGAGAACATGATTTGCAGTGTGAAAACCCTGGGCTGCAGCGGCATCCAAGGCAGTGTCGTCACGGCGGAATGCTTTATTACAAACGGACTTCCCGCCTTCGATATCGTGGGACTTCCGGACGCGGCGGTAAAGGAGGCCCGGGACCGGGTCCGTGCCGCGTCGAAGAGTTCCGGGTTTCGGTTTCCTGTCAGCCGCATTACGGTGAATCTTGCTCCCGCAAGCCTGAAAAAGGCGGGAACCCACTATGACCTTCCCATTCTCCTGAGCATTCTGGCGGCGGCAGGGGAAATCAGCCGTCCGCCTTTTGACAGCGTCTTTCTGGGCGAGGTCAGCCTGGACGGACAGATCCGACCCATCTCCGGTGTGCTTCCCATGGCGCTGGCCGCAAAGAAGGCCGGATATGACGCGATTTTTGTTCCGGCG
>DVJG01000203.1 GCA_018710805.1 Candidatus Faecousia faecipullorum | reverse complement strand
TGATACTAAAATCTAATAAAACTATATAATTGTATAGCCGGATATGGTATACTATATCTGGGTGATAAAAATGGCATCAAGATATAAGTTCAGCAGCGAGGAAATCGCTGCAATAAAAGCAGCACGCAAAGAAAACAAGGACAAACGAGCAGATGCAAGATTGAAAGCATTGGAACTGCGTGCAGAGGGCATGAAATCCAGTGAAGTTGCGCAGGCAACGGGCTTCCATGCCGCATACGTGACCACACTGGTGGCAAAATACCGGGACAAAGGGCTGGAAGCGATCTCCGGGAATCATTATGGCGGCAATCACCGTAATCTGAGCTTTGCGGAAGAGACTGAGATACTTGCCCCTTTTAAGGCAAGAGCCGAGAAAGGCGAGCTTGTGGAAGTCAGTGAAATTGAGACGGCATACCGGCAGGCGGTAGGCCACTCGATCGGTACCAGCCAGATTTACTATGTTCTGCACCGTCATGGCTGGCGAAAGGTCATGCCCCGCAGCAGACACCCTCAAAAGGCAAGCGAAGAGGTCATTGAGACCTCAAAAAAATTAAAACCAAAATTGAAGAGCTGAAAAATCTCCACAGGGGCAGTGGAAAAGTGCGCCTTATGTTCCAGGATGAGGCAGGTTTTGGACGAATTAACAAGCCCAAATACTGCTGGTGCGAGAAAGGTATTCGTCCAAGCGTTCCATGCCACCACATTCGGGAATACCGGTATGCCTATGGCGCGGTTGAGCCGCTGACTGGGGAATCCTGTTTTCTTGTTATGCCCTATTGCAATACTGTGTGCATGAATCTGTTCCTGCGGGAATTATCCAAACAATTTCCCCAGGATACCATTCTGATGTGCTGCGATGGAGCTGCATGGCATAAATCGGGGACACTGGAAGTGCCTGATAATATTGTACTTTTCCATATTCCTCCATACACACCGGAAATGAATCCGATAGAGCAGATTTGGAAGGAGATACGCAAGCGTGGCTTTCGAAACGAGGTGTTCGCGACCTTAGAGAAAGTCGTTGATCGTCTCTGTGATACCATTTGCTCGCTTACTCCTGATACGATTTTCAGCATTACAGGACGCAATTGGATTATTAAATCGTTTAATTAGATTTTAGTATAAGCCGTCGATGATCAGAAGCTCTGATCCCCTCCGTCAGGCCTTCGGCCTGCCACCTCCCCTTGGGCACCAAGGGGAGGCTTGGGAGTGCGTCGCATAAGAGAAAGGCTCCCTTCGAGGGAGCTGGCAGCTCACCGCAAAAAATCAGGCCCCGTTGGGGGCCTGATTTCGTTTTAACCCTGGCGCTCTGCTTTCGTCTCGCAGTAGCGGCAGCGGTAGACGCCCTTCTCCCGGTCGGTGAGGACGAAGACCTGGGGCAGCTCCTGCTCGGTGGTGGAGATGCACCGGGGGTTCTTGCAGCGAATGACGTTGACCAATCTCTCCGGCAGGACGATGGCCTTTTTCTCCACCAGCCTGCCGTCGCGGATCACGTTGACCGTGGCGTTGGGGTCCACATAGCCGATGACATCGGTGTTGAGATCGATGGCCGCGTCCACCTTGATGATGTCCTTCTTGCCCATCTTGTTGCTGTGGACGTTCTTGATAATCGCCACGGAGCAGTCCAGCCGGTCCAGATGCAGCAGCTTGTAGAGCATCATACCCCGGCCCGCGGCGATATGGTCGATGACAATGCCGTTGATAATGGAGTCAATATTCATCTCAGTCCACCTCCAGAAGTTTCAGAATCAGGGCTTCCCGCATAAACTTGCCGTAGAGCGCCTGCTTGAAGTAGCAGGCTCTGGGGTCCTGGTCCACGGCCACGCTGATCTCGTTGACCCGGGGCAGCGGATGCATGATAATCAGGTCCTGCTTGGCGGTTTTCAGCTTCTCCGGGGTGAGGATATAGCTGTCCTTGAGGCGCAGATAGTCCTCCTCGTTGAAGAAGCGCTCCTTCTGGACGCGGGTCATATACAGCACGTCCAGCTGGGGCATAACGGCCTCCAGATCGGTGGTCTGGACGTATTCATGGCCGCTGGGCTTGATATGCTGGGTCTTGACGTAGCTGGGGAGCTTCAGCTCCTCGGGGGAGATCAGCACGAACTTGACGCCGGGGTAGCGGCACATGGCGGCGATCAGGGAGTGGACCGTCCGGCCGAACTTCAGGTCGCCGCAGAGGCCGATGGTCAGATCGGTGAACCGGCCCTTCTCACAGTGGATGGTGAGGAGGTCGGCCAGGGTCTGGGTGGGGTGGTTGTGGCCGCCGTCACCGGCGTTGATGACCGGGATCGTGGCGTTGAGGGAGGCCACCAGCGGCGCGCCCTCCTTGGGATGCCGCATGGCCAGGATATCGGCGTAGCAGCTGATCATCCGGGCGGTGTCGGCGACGCTCTCGCCCTTGGCGGCGGAGGAGCTGGCGGCGCTGGCCACGCTGAGCACGTTGCCGCCCAGCTCATACATGGCGGCCTCGAAGCTCAGACGGGTCCGGGTAGAGGGCTCGTAGAACATGGTGGCCAGCTTCTTGCCCGCGCACTTGTGGGCGTACTTCTCCGGGTTGGCCATGATGTCCTGGGCCTTGGCCACCAGTTCATCCAGTTCCTCCACGGAAAGATCCAGAATATCGATGATGCTTCTCATTGGTTACCTCCGATCCAGCTTTCATCCGAGGGATTGTTGCGGAATTTGATGAGTTTTTCGATGTCGGCCGGCTGAATATAGCCCTCCTGGGCCGCGACTTCGGCGATATGGTCGAAATTGGTCAGGCTGGTGTTCTCCACCTGGGCCTCCTTGAGCCGGTCCAGGCCCTTCTGCATACCGTAGGTGAAGATGCTCACGATGCCCAGGACCTGGGCCCCGGCCTCCCGGAGGATATTCACCACTTCGATGCAGCTGCCGCCGGTGGAGATCAGATCCTCCACGACGACGACCTTCTGGCCGGGCTCGAGACGGCCCTCGATCTGGTTCTGACGGCCGTGGTCCTTCTTGCCGGACCGGACGTAGCCCATGGGCAGGCCCAGGATATGGGCGGTGATGGCCGCGTGGGCGATGCCGGCGGTGGCGGTGCCCATCAGAACCTGGACGTCGGGGTACTTCTCGCGGATGACGTCAGCCAGGGCGTTCTCCACATCGTTGCGGACCTCCGGGGCCGTCAGGGTCAGCCGGTTGTCGCAGTAGACGGGACTCTTGATGCCGCTGGCCCAGGTAAAGGGCTCCCAGGGCCGGAAAAAGACGGCCTTGATCTTCAAAAGATCCTTGGCAATGACGGTTTGGACGTGTTCCATCGTATATCCTCCTTTGCGGCAAAGCCGCAACTTATTCACTCTTCACTATTCACTGCCTGCTGGCGGGCGGCTGATAGCCGCCCCTACGCTCCCGGGTACAAGGCAGTCCGACGGACGCCGAAATTCCCAATTTTGCCGTAGGGGCGGATTGTATATCCGCCCAAACCAAGTACATTACATGCCGGGCCTCGGTGGTTGCGGCGGCCTTGCCCATGTTCTT
>DVJG01000202.1 GCA_018710805.1 Candidatus Faecousia faecipullorum | reverse complement strand
GAGCTTCCGGTGCTCCTGTGCGGCTTCTATCTGGGGCCCTGTGCCACGGTGGTTTGCGAAGGCCTGAAAATCATGCTGAAGCTGCTGCTCAAAGGCACCTCCACTGCCTATGTGGGAGATCTGGCAAATTTCATTGTGGGCTGCGCCTTTGTGCTTCCTGCCGTCATTGTCTACCATGCCCATAAGAGCCGCCACAGCGCCATTGTGGGTCTGGTCCTGGGTACCATTGTCATGGCAGTGTTCGGCAGTATTTTCAACGCGGTGTATCTGCTCCCCAAGTTCTCCCAGCTCTACGGGCTGCCTTTGGACAGCATCATCGCCATGGGTACAGCCATTTGGGGCGGCGTTCAGGGCGTGGGAAGCTTTGTGGCCCTGTGCGTAGCACCCCTAAATCTGCTGAAAGGCACCATGGTTTCTGTGCTGACCATGCTGCTGTATAAAAAAGTGGCACGGCCCCTGTTCGGGAAATAAAGGAAATATTCTGCAGGGGAGAGTTCTGACTCTCCCCTGCTTTGCAATATATTGGCCATCCGAAATTCGGAGGCCAATTTTTTCTATTTGCCCTTTACTTTATTTCGCTAAAGTGCTATAATCATAAAAATTTCTTTTTGGGGGGATGTGTATGCGCATCGTCGTAAAAATCGGCACCTCGACCCTGGCCCACGCCACGGGGCTTCTGAATATCCGCCGGGTGGAGGGACTGTGCAAAGTTTTAAGCGATATCAAAAACGCAGGCCATGAGGTAATTCTGGTGTCCTCGGGCGCCATTGGCATGGGCGTGGGTAAGCTGGGGCTCCGGGAGCGGCCCCGGGACATTCCCTCCAAGCAGGCTGCCGCCGCCGTTGGGCAGTGCGAGCTCATGTACGTCTACGATAAGCTTTTCAGCGAGCGGCACCACACCGTGGCCCAGCTTCTTATTACAGGGGATGACATTGAAAACGAGATTCGGCACCGGAATTTCCGCAACACCCTTGGCCGTCTTCTGCAACTGGGAGCCCTTCCCATTCTCAACGAGAACGACACCGTAGCCACGGAAGAGCTGGGCATCGGAGATAACGACACTCTGGCGGCTATTGTGGCAAAAAGCGTGGGAGCGGACCTTTTGATTCTGCTTTCGGACATCGAGGGGCTCTACACCGCAGACCCCCACAGCGATCCCAACGCGAAGCTGCTGCCCCTTATTACAGAAGTGGACGAAACCATCCGTTCGCTCGCCGGGGTCAGCGCCTCGGGCCAGGGCACCGGCGGCATGGTGACAAAGCTCAAGGCTGCAGAAATCTGCCTGTCCTGCGGCTGTGATATGGTCATCGCCAGCGGTCAGGAACCCAACAATTTGTATGACATTTTGGACGGAAAAGCCATAGGCACGAAATTTACAAGGAGGCACCTATGAACGCTATGTTGGAAGCCGCAAAAGCGGCCAAAAAGGACGTTGCCAGCTTAACCACCGTGCAGAAAAACCTTGCGCTGGAGGCCATGGCTCAGGCCCTGGAAGCCGGGGAAGATACCATTCTCGCCGCCAATGCCCTGGACCTGGAAGCTGCCGCCGGGCACATCTCCCAGGTTATGCTGGACAGGCTCCGCTTGAACCACAGCCGAATTGCCGCCATGGCGGAGGGCATCCGGCAGGTGGCGGCGCTGCCTGACCCGGTGGGGAAGGTTTTGGAGGAGCACACCCGTCACAACGGGCTCTGCATCCAAAAAGTGGCCGTACCCATGGGAGTCATTGCCATTATCTATGAGAGCCGCCCCAACGTCACCAGCGACGCTGCGGCTTTGGCACTAAAAAGCGGCAACGTCTGCATTCTCCGGGGCGGCAAAGAAGCCTTCCGCAGCTGTGACGCCATTGTGGATGCCTTGCGTTCCGGCCTGAAAAGCCAGGGCATTTCGGAAGACGCCGTAAGTCTGGTGCAGGACACCTCCCGCAGCAGCGCCACGGAGCTGATGACCGCCAACGGGTACATCGATCTGCTCATTCCCCGAGGCGGTGCGGGACTTATCAACGCCTGTCTCAAAACCGCCACGGTGCCCTGCATTGCCACAGGAACCGGCATCTGTCACGTGTATGTGGAAAAATCCGCAGATCAGGACATGGCACTCTCCATTATCGAGAATGCGAAGACCAGCCGCCCCAGCGTGTGCAATGCCGAAGAAGTGCTGCTGGTTGACAAGGCCATCGCCCCGGAATTTTTGCCGAAGCTCCAAAAGCAGTTCTCGGCAGGTAAGCATCCTGTGGAGCTCCGGCTGGACCCCTTCGCCGCATCCATCATTCCGGGCACACCTGCCGGGGACCGGGATTTTGACACAGAATTTTTAGACTACATTCTGGCGGTCAAGTGCGTGGAGGACATTAACCAAGCCATTGCCCACATTGCGGCCCACTCCACAGGCCACAGCGAGGCCATCGTCACAAAAGACAGGAATGCCATGGCGGCTTTCACCGCAGGCGTAGACAGCGCGGCGGTGTATGTCAACGCCTCCACCCGGTTCACCGACGGCGGAGAATTCGGCCTGGGCTGCGAAATGGGCATCTCCACCCAGAAGCTCCACGCCAGAGGCCCCATGGGGCTCAAAGAGCTCACAACTTATAAATACGTGGTCTACGGCCATGGAAATATACGATAATTTTTGAGGTGAATTTTATGAAATACGGCATTATCGGCTGCGGCAATATGGGCGGCTCCATCGCCCGGGCTCTGAGCCAGAAGACAAAGGACATTCTCGTCACCGACCGTTCCGGAAAGGCAAAGGACCTTGCCCGGGAGCTGGGTATCTCCTACGGGAGCAACGAAGACGCTGCCGCTTCCTGCGACCGGATTTTTATCTGCGTGAAGCCCAAGATGGTTGCTGATGTTTTGAAAGCGCTTCACGACACCCTGCTTGAAAGAAAACCCCTTCTCATTTCCATCTGCGCCGGTGTGGTGCTGGAAGCCCTGGAAGACGCCACGGACCATGCCCTTCCCGTAATCCGCATCAACCCCAACACCCCCATTGCCGTGGGCAAAGGGCTGACCCAGTATTGTAAAAACGACCTGGTGGACGAAGAAACCCTTGCAGACTGGCTGTCCGACATGGCAGCCTGCGGAGCCATGGACGCACTGGACGAAGGACTCATTGACGCCGCCAGCGCCGTCTCCGGCTGCGGCCCCGCCTATGCCTATATGTTCATGGAAGCTCTGGCCGATGGAGCCGTGGCCTGCGGTTTGCCCCGAAAAAAAGCCTATGACTACGCCGCCGCCATGCTGGCAGGGGCCGCAGAAATGGTTCTCAAAACCGGGCTGCATCCCGGCGCGCTGAAGGACGCCGTGTGCTCCCCCGGAGGCAGCACCATCCAGGGTGTCCGGAAACTGGAAGAAAACGGCTTCCGCGGTGCGGTCATGGACTGCATCATCGCCGCCTGTGAAAAGAATAAGACCTTAGGAAAGTAATAAGGGTGCAAAAGGAACCATCTGCAGCCCAGGCCGCATAGACTGTAGCTCTGGGGACTGCGAGGGTTTCACCGCTTTTCTCCCCGGCGGAGCCGCTCCGAAAATTTAGTCGTAACATTAGAAACCGCCTCCGGTGCTTTCGCATCGGAGGCGGCAATGCAGCGAACCTTCCCCATCATTTGTGATTTTGGGGATTGTCTTCCTGTTTTGTGTACAGAGCAAACACTTTTTGAAGGATCCGGGAATTGACATAAGCTGCGGCAGAAAAGTAGAAGAAGAACCACACATAGCCGATTCTCAGGCACACATCCGGTGCCAGGACCAGGACGCCCAGGGGCAGGGC
>DVJG01000201.1 GCA_018710805.1 Candidatus Faecousia faecipullorum | reverse complement strand
ATTTCGGCGGGGGAGCGGACCAGTATCAGAACTTTTTCGTGAATTTTATTTCACAGCCCGGGGAGCCCCTGATCTGGGCCTTCTTCTTTATGGCCATGTGCATCACCGTGGTGGTGGCGGGGGTGTCCCCGGGCATCGAGCGGATGAGCAAAATTCTCATGCCGGCGCTGTTTGTGCTTCTTGTCGGCATTGTCATCCGGGCCGTGACCCTTCCCGGCGCCATGGAGGGCGTGAAGTATATGTTTGACGTCCGCCCCGAGACCATCAGCGGCGACACCTTTGTGGGGGCTTTGGGACAGGCGTTTTTCTCCCTGTCCGTAGGCATGGGCATTATTGTGACCTATGGCTCCTATGTGCCGAAAGGGCAGAACCTGGCAAAAAGTGCCATTTGGATCTGCGTCCTGGACACTGTGGTGGCCGTTTTGTCGGCCCTGGCCATTATCCCCGTGGTGTACATTACCCTGGGGGCTGAGGGCCTGGGCATGGGCGGCGGCTTTGCCTTTATGGCCCTGCCCGAGGTATTTGCCAGCCTTCCCGGCGGTGTAGTATTCGGACTTATTTTCTTTGTGCTGCTTTTTGTGGCGGCTCTCACCAGCGCCATCAGCATTCTCGAAAGCCTCACCGCCTTCCTGACCGAGGAGTTCCGGCTCTCCCGGCTGAAATCCTGCGTCCTGCTGGGCCTTCCCATGATGCTTCTGGGGGCGGGATACTCCCTGAGCCAGTCCGATGCCCGGGGAATCAACCTTCCCTGGTTCGATTTTGCCAATGGTGTTCAGATGCTTCCCATGAACGCGGTGATGGAGAAGTTCACGGACAACCTGATGATTCCCGCAGGGGCCCTGCTCTTCTGCCTGTTTGTGGGCTGGGTCTGGGGAGCCGAGCCTGCCGCCGACGAGATCGAAGGCGGCGGCAGACATCTGTTCCGCCTGAGAAAGCTCGGGTCCTTCATTATAAAATACCCCGCCCCCGTGGTCATTGCCATTATCCTGTTCTTCACCCTGGGCAAGGGCCAGGGACTTTCCTGAAACACGCTCCTGTTTCCCTCCCGGCTGGATTCGCAGCCGGGAGGGCTTTTTATGCTGTTCAGGCATAAAAAAACGCCGGAGCAAACCTTGCTCCGGCATGGTGCCGCTAACCGAACTCGATTACATTATGGTGTCGGCGTCGTCCAGCCGCCGCCGAGGGACAGTCCACCGGACCGTCCTATTTAATGGGTTCGAGCCCTCCACGATACCAAGAAAGCAGATACCCGAACCGGGTATCTGCTTTCTTGGAAGGGTTGAACGAAAAAGATGCAACAAGAAATTGCCTCAGACTGATACAAAATCTTCTACATTTTCCTCTGCTACGGAGTCTTGCTTTTCAAACAATTCCCTATACTCTTCAAGCTTTTCTTCCCGAACCTTTGTTTCATAAGCGTTCGATTTTTTCGTTAGTACTTTAACCATGAATGCCTTTTTTGAATGAACAGTATCGTATACTGAAATTGCTGACACAAGGATATATACTCCTAGAAGTATTCGAACCCAAAGCGAAGCTTCAAGAGTTATCGAAGCAACAAGGCCGCCAATGCCTAAAACAAAAAGAACACATACGGCGATATTAAGCACTGTACTCCAGCGAGAAAACCATTTTTCCTTAGCTTCCTTAGCATATATATCGGCTTTTATTCTAATGTTCTCAAGTTGCTGTTTTTCCTTATTCCTATCTTCTTCATGGCGCGTCTTAACATATTCGCTGTGTTGCATTGAAATATCATTGATTTCTTGACTGTATTTTTGCTCCTGTTCCTCCATTTCACTCTGAATGCTTTTTATTTCTTCAGTATGACGTCGCTCAATTTCTTGAAGTTCTTCTTTATGCTTGCCCGTTGCTTCCGCGATCAACGTTTCCTCATATTTTTTTTGCGCTTGCTTTACTGAGAGCTCATTGATGGCATTCAAATCCCCAAATGAGTTTATCCACAGGTCATTTTGGAACACTCTACTGGCACGCAATGCAACCACTTGCTCTGGTTCCATGTTCCCAGATTCCTTTAACTTAGCAAGCACTTCCTCCAGTTTGACCATTATTTCGGGGATTGGCTGCATTGCACAATATGCGTTTTTGAGCAACTCTGTCTCAGACAAACGCTCAACCTCGCCGCATTTTACCCATGTAATGGCAGATAATGAATTTACCGAAATTGCAAGCTGAAATGTGTCCTTTTCCACTTGCTCTCTGTAATACTTGTTAAAAGCTCGAATGAAATCAACATTGTTTGTAACAAAGATGCATCGGCACGTCTCTATACATTGAGATTTTTGTCCCGCACGTATTTTGTGAATGGCTAAAACCGATGCTATATCATTATTAAGATTCTCTTCGGTTGATATAGTCCCCTTAGAGTAGACACTCGAAAAAGCAAAAGTTTTCGAGACTAGACTAGGGGGGCTATTTCTATGTCCAAACGGGCTTATCGGACGTACAGCACAGAGCTAAAGCAAAAAGTTGTAGAAGAATATTTGTCAGGAAGAGGGAGTTTACGATACCTGGCAAAGCTGCACCAGATAGGTGATAAAAAAAGCATCTCTAACACAAGAGACAAGAAAAACTATCTGCGCAACCCTGGTGTTCATTGAACGCCTGCTAACCTTGATCCTGAATTTTATCTTAATCCTAAAAGGCAAACGCTTGTTGCCTTCTTTAGGACAACCCGAGCCACCAGAGCACTCAGAACAGGTTCCAAATTGCCCAGAAAAAGCTTCTAGGCAGACCGATTTTCAAATGTCCTGTGCCTGCACGCAGTCCGATTCGCTAGTTTCGGATTGTCAAACGCATGATGCCAAGCAGGCACTTCACTCTTTGAGAAGTCTGTTATCAAAACTTTTAACACATTGAAAGAGGGGATGGCCAGCACCGTACAGCGTACGGTGCTTGTTCCCTTTTATCTACCACCATTATATTATTTACTACACATTTCATTCTAAGCTATTGCACAACTATTCTAGCAGGCTCATTCCCAGCGTTATAAAAGATGATGTCGATTTCGTCTTTATCTATAACTTGAATACTTGCAACAAGTTGTCGAGTTATCTGATCATCATACACTACTGGCATCCCCTTCAGCGACTCAATCACTTCAATAATCTCATCCGCTTTCCCACTTGCCTGTTCAGCCTGGGCCTGCCGTGCCTGCTTCTCCGCAATCGTGGCCTTCACCCGATTCAGTTCTGAGATCAAGGCATCCAGCGTTTCGGAATCCTCGTTTCCAGCCGCATCCATGATCGCCTGAGCCAACTCCTGCCGCCGAAGTTCTTCGGCGGCGGTACTGTTTTCGTCACCCTGGCCGTAGTACATGGATACATGACTTTGTAGGTTCTCTGCCGGGGAAACGCCATGCTCTTCTACAAACTCCGCTATGGCCTGTGCTATGGCATTTTGCAATGGGGCTTCGTCTATGGTTGGGGAATTTTTGCAGTATTTGGTTCCGTAGTCCAGCCGGGAAACGCACCGCCAGACAATCCGCTTCTGCCCGTTTCGGCTCCAGGTGCAGCGGCGATAGGGCTTGCCACAGCAGCCGCAGAATAGCAGCTCCGAGAGGGCATATTTGCTGGAGTATTTTCCAGATTCGGTCCTGGTACCCACCTCTTTGGTTTTTCGTTTACTGGCTCTCCTTGCCAGTTCCACCTGCACCCGGTCAAATTTTTCTCTGGGAATAATAGCCGGATGGCTGTTTTCTACATAGTATTGGGGACGGTCATCGTTTTTCTTGACCCGGTGGCTGATGCAGTCCACCACATAGGTTTTCTGGAGGAGTGCATCCCCTTTATATTTCTCATTGGTCAAGATGGAACGGATGGTCGCTACCGACCACAGGGCTTTCCCGCTGGGGGAGGGGAAGCCATTTGCTTCCAGATGCCGTTTCAGTTCCAGAAGGCTGTCTCCCGCCAGAAAGCGGTCATAAATGAAGCGCACGATTTCCGCCTGCTCCGGGTCGATCTCCGGCTTTCCATCCTCGCCACGGCGGTAGCCCAGGAAGTTCTTATAGCTGAAGGTTACTTTGCCATTCTTGGCTGCAAACGCCTTGCCCATACGGACATTGCCGCTGAGGGACTCGGATTCAGATTGAGCGAAGACGCCGTGCATACTGATGTAGATCTCGCTGGCACTGTCCATGGTGTTCAGGCCCTCTTTTTCAAAGATCACCGGGATGCCCAGAGCTTTCAGCTCTCGGACGAACATCAGACAGTCCACCGTATTTCGGGCAAATCGGGAGACGGATTTGGTGATCACCAAGTCTATCTTTTTCTGACGGCACAACCGAATCATTTTCATGAACTCCTTTCGGCGACCTGCATTGGTACCGCTGATCCCCTCGTCGGCAAAAATGCCCGCCAGCGTCCACTTGGGGTTCGTCATGATCCTGTCTGTGTAGTATTTGCACTGGGCATCAAAACTCATCTCCTGCTCATCAGAATCGGTGGACACCCGGCAATAGGCCGCTACCCGAAGAGGCCTGGCACTTCTTTCTGCGTTTGCAGATGGGCGTGTTGGCTGAATCTCTCGTACAGTTTTTGCTCTATTTTCCACAGTGTACCTCCTTCCTGACGACTTGGCCATTGATGAGTGTAACTTCCATCTCTTCCTCTGACAGTAGGGTGATCGACTGGACGATATCCATCACCTGTCGCCGGGTAATAAAATCGGACAGACCTACACGATGGAGGTCTGCCCGTAATTTTTCAGTTATGTGCTTGCCATAGCTGGCAATTTCATATTTCTTTGCCGCTATCTGGAAAATGAGAGAGCGGAGCTGGCCCCCATCTGGCTGTGCCATATTCATGAGTCGAGCCAGGTCGTTTTCCAGGTGACGCAATTCTTGGGTATATTCTTCGGGAACCACTGCGGTGTCCGTAACGTCTACATTCTTGAGCAGGCTGGTCAGCATTTCCGAGAACTGGCCATCATGAATACGGTAGCCCCGCCTGCAATCCAAATCAGTACATAGCCGCTTCTGGTCACTTTTCTTCCATATCCGCTTGGTCGGCGCACCGCATTTCCCGCAGTAGGTGGGTACGACTGCCTCGTTGATCACGTCTACAGGTTCAGCGACGTCATATACCGTCCATGCTTGGCGTTTTTCTTCTGCCATAGCGTAGACCTCTGGGGTGATGATCTGAGGAAAATCTGCATCGCCAAGGTAGCGGCTGCCCCCCAGCAAACGGGATACCCGGTTCTTATTCCACTGCCACTTTCCGGGCAGATAGGGGACCTGCTTCTTAGTCAATTCTTCAGCGAGTGTCTTTAAGGATTTCCCAGCGACATAGTCTCTAAACAGGCCCCGCACGATTTCAGCTTCTCCTGGAATGATGATGAATTTTCCATCTTCGATGCCGTATCCGAAGGGCGTATATCGGTTTTTCATATACGACAGCACCTCCGTTTCTTCTCTGGCAGATGCTCCGGGATGACCAGCCCACCGAGCAGGTGGATATGCAGTTCCGTTTCAGAGGTTACGACGATTTTCTCTATACAGCTTCGGAGCGCCTGCACAAGGGCAGGGTCGGTAGGCTCCGCGTCCATTATGGTCTCGCATACTTCTCTGAGCCTTGCCAAATCACCCGCATCATCGCTTTGCTGAAGAAGCTGACACCGCTGCCTACGGAGGGCAGATAGCTTCTGGTTTACAGCACTGGTCTGCGCCGTAAAGTCCGCCGGGTCCAGGATGCCAATCGCCTGCATGGAGGCGATTTTATGTAGCTTCCGGGTAAGGCAAGATATTTCACAGTCCAGTTCGTAGATTTTCTTGCCGGTTCCACTGACCGTGGCCTGCGCCAGCTCTATGTCTGACAGCATTTTCTTTAGGATATCACCATAATCCTGTCCCAGAATCCGGAACATCCGATTCACCGCCGCAAGCACATCTTCTTCGTCTACCCGGATAGGGGTGCATGGGCTGCTGTCAGTAGTTCTCCTGGAACAAACCCAATAGGGGGTGTTCCCTTGAGCATTTCGGCGGAAATAATATCCACAGTCCGGGCAGACTAACAGATGGGTCAAACTGTGATCTGCCTTGGACCGTGGATTTCGATGATTGTGCTTCAGGCGATACTGTACTTTCTGAAAATCCTCTTCGGATATGATTGCTTCATGGCTGTTGGTTACGAAGAATTTTCGCATTTCTCCATTGTTCGGGACACTCCGAATGGGGAATGTCTTTCGGGTATAGGTTTTTTGCAGCAGAGCATCCCCCGTATACTTTTCATTGGCCAGAATGTAACCGATGCTGGAAGGATGCCATTTTTCTGCTCCATGTCGACAGGGGATCTGATGCTGATTCAGGTAATCCGCAATTTGCAGTTTGTTGATCCCATCCAGATACATTCGGAAAATCTCCCGGACAATTGAGGCTGTCTCCAGTTCGATTTCCAGCCTGCTTCCGTTGAGCTTGTATCCATATGGAGCATGGCAGGAGATAAAATCTCCACTTTTCATTCGCTTCTCATAGCTCCACCGCATATTGTTGGAGATGGACACGGATTCCTCCTGAGCCTGAATGCCCGACATTGCCAGGAGGATCTCGCTGGACATTTTTGCGGAATCTATCTGCTCCTTTTCAAACAGGATGCTGACGCCCATGCTGGAGAGCTGGCGAACCGCATTCAGACAGTCTACGGTATTCCGGGCGAATCGGGAGACGGACTTTGTCAGGATGCGGTCGATTTTTCCCCGGGCGCAGTCCTGCATCAGCCGCCGGAATTCCTCCCGATGCTCTGTACTGGTTCCGGAGATGCCCTCGTCGGCGTAGATGTCCACCAGCGTCCAGTCCGGGTGCTTCTGGATCAGCTCCGTGTAATACTGCACCTGGGCGGAGAAAGAGTGCTGCTGGTCATCGGAACCACTGGATACCCGGCAGTAGGCGGCGACCCGCAACTGCTTGGATGCCTGTTCCGGCGGCAGGATAGTCTTTATGGCTGCCATCTATGTGACCTCCTTTCGAGTTTGTAACACGGACAATACCACAGGAGTTCAAACATAGCTATACCCAAACCTACCAATTATTCCAGGTATATTTCGGCATGAAGCTGACGGAAAATAAACCTTCGGATACCATGATAATCATCCTCCGAGATTGCCCCTAAATCCCGGAGCTGACGGAGAAGCAGGATTTCCATAGCATAGCTGGCATCCCGCAGGAACTGATTCTCAGATTGTCTCATGGTCATTCCTCCGTTACCCGGTCACAGTAGACCAGGTAGCGATATTTCCCGCCGCTGGCGTAGGGATGGCAGGTCAGAAGGGTCAGCATATCCCGGCCTTCCTGAATCTTTATTTTCTCTACATCGTTTGGCTGGATGATATCGGCTCCGGTGACTGTATAGTGCAGGGTCTCCCAGAGGTTGGTAATGGTCACCTCATCGTCGGGTTTCAATTCCGTGATGTATCGAAAATAAGGGGATGCGCCCCAGCCCCGGTGTCCGGCAATGACACAGTTGGTGTTCTCGCCGCCAATGGGCAGGCTGGTCTGGCTCAGATGGGCGGCTCCTTTGGCCATGTTTGCCTCGGTGGCTCCCAGGTAGATTGGCATCTCCAATTCCAATTTAGGGATGGAAAGGACGCCGAACACCTCCTGGTCAAGTCCGAAATCTTCCAGTTGGAAGGAGGGGGGCTGGTACGCCCAAGGGTCACTGAGGCCGCTCTGCTTGTTCTCCCAGAGGGATTTATTGTATTCCTCCATCCGGTTCCAAAGGTCCTCGTGTTCTCTTACAAGGGTTTCAGCGGGTTCCTCCGGTGTCGTTTCCAGCCGAAGCAGAAACGTATCCACCTCATGCTGAAGTGCTTTGTCCCGCTCATGGCCTTGCATATAAGGATAGGCGCAGACTGTTACACCAAGGGCAAACAGCAGAACGGCCAGAAGGGAGATCACGGTTTTACGCATCCTCATGATTATGCCTCCAGAAGGAATAAAAGACTGCGGCAATGATCAGAAGCACAATGACAATGGTTACGCCGATCACGATGCCCTTCCAGTATTCCTGGCTCCATGTGGACTCTGTTTTCTCGGAGTTTTGAATCTCATATTCCGATTCTACCGCTTCGGTGTAAGGGATTCTAGTCCCACGCACCAGCAGGCGGTGAGTGTTGACGCCAAAGGGTGTGCAGGTCACCAGGGTGCAGTGATCTTCCCCAGGGATGATTTGTAAATCAGTGGTATCCTGGGGAAGCACCGTTTTCACTCGGTCTACCTGATACGCCAGAGTGTCTCCCATGACTTCTAAGTAAAACACGTCTCCTTCTTTCAGCTGATCCAAATCCGAGAACATTTTCTGGGATGCCATACCGCTGTGTCCGGTAATAACGCTGTGGGTACTCTCCCCGCCAATGGGCAGAGAGCTACCCAGCAGGTGTCCTGCGCCGATCTCCAAAGTCGTATCCTCTGTGCCATGATAGATGGGCAGAGTGATATTCAAGGAGGGTACCTCCACATACCCCATGATTCCATTCTCCATTGGATTTAATTGGTTGACATAATCTATAGATGCCGCTTGCAGAAAGTCTTTGGTGAAGCTAGTCCCATTCTGCACGCCGGGGATCAGGGAAGCATTGTAGGCCACCGCTTCCTCGCGCATTCTGCGAATATCGGAATCGTCGGTAGCTTCCATCTGTTGTTGGTACTGAGTATGAATCTCAGACTGGTGTTTCTGATAGTAGGCCGTGCTGATAGGCGGATAGAGGGTTATCCCCAACGCCAGCAGAAATGCCAGCGCCGCACAGCCCAGCATAATATATCGTTTCTTCGTTTTCACAAATCGCTCCTTTTTACTCGGCTCAGCCGCAGAAAACTTTGGTAAGAAACAAAAAATCCAGCTTGCAAAAGCAAGCCGGATGTGCTATTATAATGACAGAAGGGACACCGACGAACGGTGCCTCCCCCTCATGATTAGGAAATTACTCCGTCACACTTTGGGAGAGCTGGGACGGAGTAATTTCTTTTTGCCTTTCGGCAAAGAAATTACACTCACTTGTTTTTCTTAAGAATAAGAACGACAAGTGAAATGGTTTCGATGATAACCAATGCAAACGCAAAGAGGTTTTCATATGTAACCATTTTACCACCCCCTTTGCACATAATCCCTGGGGTCATGTGAGGGGAAGGCATCCGTCCGCCGTTTTTAGGCGTCCCTTCTGGGCCTTGCGGCCACCGTTACTATACCATATTCCGACGGAATATGCAAGATTTTAATGAATTAGAATTGCCGGGAAGATAATCTTCCCAGCCTTTTCGTTAGATTTTCTTCTTTTTTAGAACAACTACCGCTACACCGATGCTCGCCGCCATGAGCAGAACGCCAATGACGGAATACATCCAGGTACCATGGTCGCCAGTCTGGGGCAGGTCGAAGCCTTTGGTGTTCACCACAGTCAGAGGCGCTTCGGCATTGGCGGAATCGTTGTCCTCCAACATGGTGACCTTGCTGCTGCCCACCTGGGCAGAGCCGGTCAGGTACTTGTGGGCCAACTGTTTCTGGGGGATGTTGGCCAGCTTTAGGTCGAGGCCGCCGTCAAGAATATAGTGGGGATCATTCTGGAGAACACCCAGCACATCCTTGCTATAGATATCGCAGGCTCTGGCATCGTCCTCCTGTGTGGAGATGGTCACGGAGATAGCATCCTTCAAGAGGGTGTAGCCGCTTGCCGTAGCCAGCTCCGTGATGATGTACTCGTCATCCTCACAGCCCTTGACCAGGATATGACCGGGCTTGCCGTCCAAAGTCACAGGCTGAAATACCGTAGCAGATTTTTCCTCCGCCGCATGGCCGGTGACATAGTAAACGCCCTCATCCTTGTTGTAGTCTGTCACCAGCCAGTAACCGTCGGTCTTGTTCTGAATCTTGAACTTGACCTTTTTGAAGAGGCCCTGCTCCTCGGCAGTCTCCCCGTCCACATCAGAGAACTGCTTGGTCAGGTCGATGCCGAAGCTATAGACGTGGGCATCGTCGATGAGGGTGTCGAAGTAATCGGAGCTGGTGCGCTTCCAGGTCAGCACCACCTGGTTGTCGTTGCCCTTGTCGCCAAAAATAAAAGAATCATCCGAGTGGATGGTGGCAGAATAGGTGATCCGAAGGGTGTAATTAGAGTAACCAGCGTAGATTTCACCATTGGCATTGGCGGTTCTGCCGTTGATCTCCACAAGGCCATCTTTGGTGATGTCCACCGCCATGTGCCGACCATCGTCAGAATAGGTCACAGTGAATTTGCCGCTTTCCATATCCCAGGAGGTAACCTTATCGGTACAAGCCCCGTCCTTAAAAACTTCCAGCTTCACCCCAGCATCCTTGCCATAGCTCAGGCCCTGGCAGAGGGTATCGTAGAAATTGTAGGTAGTCAAGGCGGTAGCGTTGGAGGTGATGGTGGGGAGCGTAGAAATGATCTGGTACTCCATGGTGTCCCCGGAAGAGCCAGTGGCGTTGTGGGAGAAACCGTCGGTGATAGTATCGGAGCCGGTATTCTTGCCTGTATCCGTTTGAGCTTCCCGGACGGTCTTTTCCAGCGTGGGAATGCCGGTTTCATTCTTGGGGTACACCACCACATCGTAGTTCCAGGCCGTGCCGCCCTCGGGAGCGGTGGAATTCTCACCCCCAGAAACTGTGGTCATGGGCAGGGAGACGAAAAAGGGGTCCGTGGTGCTGGTGACCATCTCCGGGACCTTTGTCTCCACCAGCAGATATAAGCCCACGGGTAAAGACTTGGCAGAGGTCTTGCCATATTCGCTGGTCAGCTCCATGGCAGTGCCACCATTTGCGCCCATGTAGCTCTCCAGCGCATCCTTGACCGTAGTAGCGTTGGTGGATAGAGCGTTGGAAAGGGCCTTATTCAAGGTGTCACTAGTGAAATAATACTTGCTTGCATCTAGGGCGTCCGCAGGCTCATAGCGGCCTGCGCCGTCAGTCAGGCCAATGGCAGACAGCAGAGGCGCAGAACTATCCTTATCAAAGCCATATAGCACCATGGTCTGGCCATTCTCCTGGAAAGTCACCACGTCAGCTACCCGAAGATAGGAAAATTCCACACCTTTCAGAGCATACCCGTGGCTAGACTGGCCATTACCCAGGGAGTGGTCAGGACCACCGTTGGCACCTCCCTCCCGGACAGTGCCACCCAGGATTTCTTCCACATAACTCTCCTGGAAGCCAGTGGACACAAAGCTGTCCTGATTCCAGACGCCGTCCTTCCGGGCGTTGGTAAAATCGTATTTCCAAATCGTAAGCGAGCATTCCGCATTCTGGTCAATGGTCGCATTCGGGATTTCTGCCGCCGATACACCCACGGGCACCGTAAGGCGCAGCAGCCACGCCAGACAAAATGCAACGACTTTCATATACTTTTTCATTTGAACTCCTTCCTTTTTTCAAAAAACTTAGATTTCCAAGACCACAGCAGAAGCAGCAGGCAGATTAGCCCGCTGAACACAGAAGCCATGCGGAACCATGCCAATGTGTTCACGCCGGTTTGAGGAAGCGTAAACATCGGCGTATTCACAACTCGTAGCTGTAGTTCCAGCCCTTCGGGGGGTAATTTTCCTTCGTATGCGGTATCCGGCAGAAGCTGATACCCATCCGGTGCTTCCAGCTCGGTCAGGCGGTAAAATGCTCCCGGGTACAGATTCTCCCAGGAGAGCTTTCCATCGTCTCCGGTGGTTAGGCAACCATTCTCCAGGTCAGGGTTGGAACAGCCGCCGAACACAGCCTCCTCCTTATCGGAAAAGGAGATTGGCTCCCACGCTTCTCCGTCCCGGCTCCATTCCAGCAGGAACTTGGCTCCCGCCAGGGGTTCCCCATTGGTATCCACCTTTTCAATGGATATCTTCCCGGGCCGCAGAGCATTTGTGAAGCTCACCTCGGCGGTGTCACCCGCTGTAACGGTAACCGTCTGAGGATTCTCCGACTGGCAGAAATACGGACTGTCCTTCGGGAGCAACTCCTCGACGGTGTAGGTTCCCGGCAGCAGATTGCCGCTGAGAATGACACCTTCCGAATTTGTGGTAAAAGGCGAGCCAGAAGTCTCCTTGCCGTTTTCATCCGTAACCTTGAACTTCCAGCCAGAGAGCGGGCCGTCCGCAGTGAGGGCCTTTTGGATTTTTATCTTTCCCTTCTGGACATTGTGACAAGTCACAGTAGCCGTTTCATTGGCAACCACTGTAACGGTTTTCACTGCTGTATCCATTTCCCAATAGGGGTCATCCCCAATCTCCTCCTTGGCGTAGTAAGTACCGGGCAGGATATCAGAGACCTGGATGGTTCCGTCCGTTCCTGTGGTGAAGGGGCTGCCTTGTACCGGCACAGTACATTCGGCATCGGTGTAAATTCCAATCTTCCAACCAGCCAAATCTGTTCCTGTGTTCGTGGTTTTCCGTATCTGGATACTGCCGCCGATTTTCTTGTTGCGGAAAGTCACGGATGCCGTCTCCCCGCTGGAAATGGTCACCTTCTGTGGGTTTTGGCCATCGCACTGGTATTGGGAATCGATGCCCGAATCCTTGTGACCGATCTCCTTAACGTAGAATGTCCCCGCAGACAGGTCCTTCACGGTGAGCTTGCCATTCCCATCCGTGGTATGGGGGCCGGACACCAAGTTCTGGCAGGCGGAGTCCGAATAGATGGAAAATTGCCAGCCTGCAAGATTCTGACCGTCGTCTGTGGTCTTGACCAGCGCCAGGGAACCCGTGGAGGGTTTCAGTTTAAAGTAGGCGTTTAGCTCACTTTCCAACGGCTGATACAGCTTGATGCAGGTCTGGTAAGTGGAGGTCCCGCCGTAGTAAATGGAGAAGGTGGAGCTGTCCGCCGAGGGCAGATACCGTGTTCCCTTGAACACCGTTGACGGCGAAATGCTTCCAGTCTGCTGGATGTAGAACTGATTTCCCGAAGTCCGGAACTTCGCCCCGTTTCCATTCTGGAACGTAAAGTGGGACACCACGCCGTTGGAATCCGTGACCACAGTTTCCTCTCCAGTCAGGGAGATGGTGGGGACAGAGCCGCTGTCTCGGCTGGTAAAGCTGGGGACCTTCATGGCCTCCTGGACATTTCCCACAATGGCATTGTAATTGGTGGCAAAGCCGGACACGTTGTCCACACCTGCGTTGTAGAAGATATTCCCGCTGGTGTAACCATTGGAGGGCTTCATCTGGAAGGTATCCGCATCCCGGAGGCCCATGACGATCTCATAAATGAGAAACTGGGTCGCAATACGCAGAGGGACGTTTGGATTGCTGGCCATAGGCGTGGAGGAAACTTTGTAGGCATCGTCCCACATCTGGTCGCTGTACAGAAGCACCAAGCCGATAGCTCGTCGATACGATGTTGGCATGGAATACCAGACGTCGGCCCCGTGGGAGGAGCCGCTTCCGGACAATGTCGTATCCTGGTCTACAAAATTTCCCGAGGTGCTGGCGGCGAAGTTCTTATGGGGTTCGATACAGTAAATGGGATCGTCCGGGTAGGATACGCCGTTGATCCTGGCGAAGTGCCAGCCAAGGTTTTTGATATACGCCGTCTTACTGGCATCCGTCCCATTGGGCTTATAAGTCACTGTCAGCTGGGACTTCAGGTAGGTGGTGTAGTTGGGACTGGCCTGGTCGAAGAGCTGTACGTTGCCAATAGTCCCGGCGGCAAGCATAACGCCGTCCTCCAAGGGCGGGAACTCCGCCATATCCGAAGATTCAGGTTCGGTTGATTCCTCCGTAGGGTCAGTAGCTTCTTCCGTAGGGGCAGTTGTTTCTTCTGTAGTCTCTGTGGAATCCGTTTCCTCCTCTGGAAGCGTTTCCGTCGGTTCAGTGGTTTCTGTAGGTTCTGTTTGGAGTGTAGTTTCAGGCGGGGATGCCGCATTTTCCGTGGGGGCTGCATCCTGCTGCGATGCAAAGGCATAGGGCATCATGGCAGCAGAGATCGCCAGAGCCAGAAAAAACGCAGTCATCCGCCGTAAAGGTCGTTTCATGAACACCTTCCTTTCCTTGTGACAAAGAAACGGTTCCGAGCCTCCCTGGGAGATTCGGAACCGTTTTGTTTTTTGACTATTCTTCATTTCTGCCCAGCCGTCGCTGTATCACATAGTCAAAGCCACGGCGGTAGTTGCAGACGGTGCAAACATCCGTCTCGTTTTGAAAGGGATTGGCTCGGCAGATGCGGTAGTCAGGGTTGTGAAAAAAGTTTCTGGCGCAGTTGCCGCAGAGGGTCAGCAGCATGGAATCCTCCCGAACCGCCGGAGACAGTCCCAGGCTGATCCGCAGTGCCCGGTCGATGCCGTCGATATCTCGTTGGCTTAGATGGCCCAGATAGTCCACCAGCCTGGATTTATCCACCGTCCGGAGCTGGGCCAGGTCGGCAATGGTAGGGTTCTGGCCCTCCGGGGTACGGATAAAGGCGTATACGGGATTTCTTCGGAAGTTCCCGTTCTTGGCAGCGAGTCCTGCGACAATGACATTGGGGCTATGTAAATTGCCGGTGTCGTTCTGTACGATAACCACGTTACAGACACCGCTCAGCTCGTAGCCCATGCCCTCTCCCAGGTTGGCCCGGTAGAGGTCGCCTCGTAAAAATCGATTTTCCATGGATTTCTCCTTTTTGTGTGATCGCATTTCTTCTTGTCCTCGACACCCTGAAATGCAAAAGGAAGTCACCAGACGGCGGTGGGCTGACCGCTCCACGGGGGTCGCACCCCCTCGAGGATCTCTCGAAACCGCCCTCATTGCCTGTGGTGAAATGCCGACTGTGACTGGGCGGGAGTATCATTGTCCCCATCGCCTGTCCTCGCCCTGCCGGGAGCCATCCGGCAGCTGCGGCCCTTCTGTGATTCGCTCCCTGAGGTGGAACCGAGATGTTCCACCCCAGCTCATGGCGCAGAGACCGCTTTGGCTCGAAGCAATGGGAATGTGCCTGGTGAATGGGTATGGAGTTGACAAGTTGCAAATACGGCAACAAAATCGTTGCCGTGCTTAAATTGTAACTTGAAAACTCCGGTTTGTTTACGACGGCGTAGGGTGGGTTCCCCCACCCTTGTTGTACGGATTCCTTTATGGGAGCAGGCTTTCCAGCCGTCTCAGCTCCCGAATCGCCTCCTGAACCGCTTTCTTCACGCTGTCCGTTGGCTGATTTTTGCCCTTGAGCAGATAATCCAGAGAAATAGAGAAGTAGTCGCTGATTAAAACCAACAAATCCACAGATGGGGTCCTGCTGCCGTTTTCCAACTTTCCTTCGTGGGTAACGCTGATATGTAACTCCTGAGCAAGCCGCTCCTGGGTCAGTCCTTTCGACTTCCGCAGATAACGCAGCCGCTCGGCAAAATCCTTTGTGTTGTACATAATAATCCTCCAATTCAAAATGTTGATTTTTGAATTGGCAAATTATGGATATTCCAGCAGATATGCCTGCCACTGGCGTTTTAACATTACAACCACCTGCGAATGTCACAGATGGCTGTCAATCCGCAGAATGCAGAAAACGACCGGGATATCCAAACTGGATTATCCTGGCCGTCTCTCAAATTTGCGGTTTACAACATTATGTAAAAGAAATATACAATGGGGCCCAGCAATAAAAGACTGAATCAAAAGACATCTTTCAGAAAAATTGCCAGGGACGCAGATACATTTCTTTAGGAACATATGGATATTGCCCCCATGCCATAATGTAGCAGGCGTTTCACGTCGAAACTCCACCTATTAAAGAAGACAATTCAATATGCCCTTTTGTAACAAAAAAGAACCGCCGAAAATCGGCGGTTCAAAATATTTAGCGATCAAACGTAATCAGCGTAGTCAACATTGGCGGCAGTTTCCACAATGTTTCCATCAGAATCATATACATAAGCTGTGACATATACTCGGTAATTATAGTAGCTATACACAGCCCATTTTTCGCTTACATTTGCATACCCATCTCCTGTTCCCTCCCAGGTTTTGACAGTCTCCCACGCAGAGTCCACTTGTTTTTGCAATCTGCAAACCACCTTCGCTTTATATCCTGGGTTAACCTTTACGAACCCTGTGCAAGTGGAAATTCCCGTGTTCGAATGAACTAGCATGGAGGCTGTAAACGAGGCAATATATGTATAGCGAGGCTGAATGCTCTCATTCTCTGCTGCATATACCGGAACAGCTGCGAATAGCAAAATAAGTACCGCTAAAATTAAATTTGCAAATCGTTTCATGTCAAACTCCTTTTAAAAAATTATAATGCAGAAATCATTTTCTGTCCAAGAGATATTAAGAGGTTTTTATCCATATCGTCGGCAATGAGCGAGCAAATTGCTTCCGTTTTGGAGTCAATCCAAAGTATTGTTTTCCTTCCTTCTTTTTCAATATAGAGCCCCTGTTGACTGCCTATCATTATTTCTTCATAGTAATCACAGTTCTCTGTATCAATTTTCATATTACCGGAACTATTCCGTATCTCGAAGCATACGTCTGTCCCTGATATGCGATCCCTATACATGATAAAGCCATACTTGTCATCGTCTATAGAATCCATCTCAAATTGATACGATGATGGCAAAGAATTTTCCAGCATGTCGTTGTATATTAAGAATTCTTCCGTGAACTCAGTTTTTCTTTCCATGCTTTGCGCTGACTGATCATTCTCATCACCTCGAATCGTGACTACAGAATGATCCGAGTAATTCTCCAAGTAAAAATTGATGATTGGTGTACGCACTGCCTCTACTGTTAAAAACAGCACAGAGAAGGCGCTTGTTGAGACAAGCACGAAAACTGCAACTCTTTGCAATATACGTTTGGATGCTTTGAGAGCCTTTTGGCGTTTCTTTTTTGCAAAGGATTTCCGAATCAATTCTTTGCACTTAATGTCCAGTTCCTCGGGAAATTCTTCATTCAAAGGTTCTTCTTTGCATTTCTTCAGGAGGTATTCTGTTTCAGCATCGGAATATTCTTCCATAAAGACGGCAATCGTTGCGTCTACATATTGCTCATAGATATCTTTTTCCATATACCATCACCTCACTTTCCTTTCAACAAATGGAATGCATGTTTACGGGCACGGGTCAGCTTCATTCGGATAGAATTTGGATTACATCCCAACTGCTTCGCAAGTTCCTCTGCGGATAGGCCCTGTAGGTAGCAGCCATTAAGTAATAGCCGATCCTCCGGAGAAAGCTTTTCCATCAATAGAACAACTTCTAAGTGGGTAAGCATACCATCAGAGTTTTTCTTACACAAGACATCTTCCTCTTGTAAAGATGTTTTGAGTTCCTCAATAGACACCATGGGAATAATTTCGGAACGTCTCCGTTCATTGATCCGGATATTTCGCATTGTACGCACAATATAGGCTTCGATCTGTGGCGGTTCCAAAGCTCTAAGTATGTCGAGCTTATTCAGCAGCAAACTAAGGGTTTCCTGTACCAGATCTTCACTATTATGTTTGTTATCTGTAAGGTGCAGTGCCAATCGATACATCAAGCCTTTATACTGCTCATAAAACTCCTCTGCGAAATCAGAATCTGACCGTGCTTTCTGATTTGATTTCTCTCTCATCTATTTTCCTCTCATAGGGTGGTTT
>DVJG01000200.1 GCA_018710805.1 Candidatus Faecousia faecipullorum | reverse complement strand
CGGCTTCTTCGCTACGAGGACTCCGCCGGTAAGGACGCTTATATTCGCACCGCCCAGTTTGTTATTTTCCTGGCCCTGCGGGAGCTGTATCCGGGGGTCCGGAGCAAGCTGAACTGCACCTTGGGTTCCAGCGTATATGTGGAAGTGGCGGGAGAAAACTTCCGGGTCTCGGAACTGAAAGAGCGCGTGAAGGCCATTGTGCAGCAGGACATCCCCCTGATTCGCCGTCGGGTGCCTTTGCAGGAAGCTGTGGACCGGTTCCAAAAGGAGGGCCAGACCGACAAGGCCCGGCTTCTTCATTGGCGGAAAGAGAACTACTTTGACGAGTACGCCTATGGGGATTTCGCCGACTATTACTACGGCGAGATGCTGCCCTCCACCGGGTACCTTACGGTGTGGGACATCCTTCCCGCTGACGGCGGCTTTATTTTCGTCTATCCCGACGACCAAAACCCGGATGTATGCGCTAAGGTTCCTTCCATGCCGAATTTCTTTTCCGTGTTTTCTGAGGGAGAGCGATGGTGCGCCCTCATGGAGTGCGAGAACGTGGCGGACCTCAATGACCTCACCACTTCCGGCAATATCCGGGAGCTTATCCGGGTCAATGAAGCCCTCCACGAGAAGCGATTCTCCCAGGTGGCGGATATGGTCTGTGACCGGGGGGCCAAAGCCGTTATGCTGGCGGGACCCAGTTCTTCGGGAAAGACCACCTCGGCCAATCGTCTGGCAACCCAGCTCCGGGTCCACGGCAAAAAGCCCATTCTCATGAGCCTGGACGACTACTATATCGACCGGGATAAAATTGCTCCGGGACCGGACGGAAAGCTGGACTTGGAACACATCAACACCATTGACTGCGACCTCTTCCGGGAGGATATGGAAAAGCTCCTTTTGGGAGAAGAAGTGGAACTTCCCAGCTTCAATTTCCTCACAGGCCGCCGGGAGTGGCGGGGGACGAAACTGCGGCTTTCCAAGGAGTCTGTCATCATTGTGGAGGGCCTCCACGGCCTGAACCCCATGATGCTCCCGAAGAATGTGGACCATGACCTCATCTTCCGGATGTATGTCAGCCCGCTTCTCCCTCTGAACCTGGATGACCACAACCGCATTCCCACCAGCTATCTGCGGCTTCTCCGGCGTACCGTCCGGGATTACGAGACCCGGGGCGCTTCCGTGGAGAAGACCATCTCCATGTGGGAATCCGTCCAGCGGGGTGAAAAACGCTGGATTTTCCCCTATCAGGAAAATGCCGACGTGATTTTTAACTCTTCCACCCTCTATGAGCTGGCGGTTCTAAAGAAGCACATCTTCCCGCTGCTCACGGCAGTGCAGCCGGAGGAGACCTGCTATGAAGAGGTCCGGAATATTGTGAAGATATTGAACTACGTCTGTGAGGCCGATGTGGATGACGAAATTCCGCCTACCAGCCTGATTCGGGAATTCATCGGCGGCAACACATTTTATCGATAAAAAAGAAGCAACAGTCATATGACTGTTGCTTCCTGTTTTTGGCAATCAACCGTTCAGGGGAGGGCAGGGGTATTTCAGAACCAGGGATATCACCATACACAGTACGATGCAGATGAAGATCGTCACCATCCACAGGCTCCGCCGCCGGGTGAATTCTCCGGTGAGGTACAGCCATCCCACACAGACCAGGGACCCGCACAGGGCCACAATGGCAGTGATGACTTTCAGCACGTTGAGACCCATGCGTGCAAAAACCAGATACCCGACGAATATCAGTACATCCCCAAGAATGATCTTTGTCATCAGACTCTCCATCTGACGGTAACGGTTCCGCTTTGCCATTTTCATCCCTCCTACGTTATCTCTTGTGGGTATCATACCACACCCCCACGAAAAAAGCAATAATTTCTGGAAGAAAGGTAAATTTTTTTGAAGGCCTTGCGAAGAGTTTAAAAAAATGGTATACTTACTATAATTTATCAATAATAAGGATTGGGATATGTCGGAACCGCAGTATCGTCTCCAGGGCATCGTCCACACCCGAAGCGAGGTGATGGAGGACTTTGAAGGCCCTCTGGATGTTATTTTTGAACTTCTCAGCAAGAATAAAATAGAGATCCAGGACGTGTCCATTACCGCCATTCTGGAGCAGTATCTGGCGTACCTGGAAGAGCGCAAACGCTTGGACATGGAGATTGCCAGCGAGTTTATCACTATGGCGTCTCACCTGATGCTCATTAAAACCAAAATGCTCCTGTCAGCCGCGGAAGCCGCCGAGGCGGAGAGCGAGCTGGACCTTCTGCGCCAGTCCCTCATCGACCGGAAGCGGAAGGAGGCCATGGAGCAGATCAGAAAGGCTGTGACGGTGCTGGAACCCCGGAACGAGATCGGACGCAGCCTGTTTACAAAAGAGCCGGAACCCCTCCGCAAGGACAAAACCTACCGCTATCAGCATGAAGTGCGGGACCTTTTGCGGTCCTTGGATGAAATTTCCGAACGCCGGGGCCGTCAGCTCCCGCCGCCAACCTCCAATTTCCAGGGCATCGTCGGTAAGGAACCCTATCCCGTGGGCCGAAAGGCCGGAGAGGTCCTGCGTCAGCTGCTGCTCCGCGGCGTGGAACGCCTGAAGAACCTGTTTCGTGGGAACAAAAGCCGCTCGGAAATCGTGGCGACGTTCCTGGCGGTGCTGGACCTGTGCAAAACCAACTCCGTGACCCTGGAAGATGACATTAGCGGCGACAATCCCAACGTGCGGCTGCTGAACGAAGGGGAACGAAAGGAGATACAGTCCGATGGAATTTGAGGAACTGCAGCGCG
>DVJG01000199.1 GCA_018710805.1 Candidatus Faecousia faecipullorum | reverse complement strand
CTCCGCCGCCGGGGGGTCCGGGTCCGGGCCCTCAGCGAATACTACCACGACGCCTCCGGGGACCGCCAGACCTTGGTTGTGAACTACGCCTCCCTCAAAGAAGAGGACCTGCAAAAAGCCCTGGAAGTCCTGGGAGAGATATTGGAAAATCGGGAATAAGGTAGATTCCTCTTGCCTTTTCTCCGAAAAAACGGTATAATATTAGGGAACCTCTGAATAAATCGTCTTCGGCTGGGCAGCGAATCTTTTGTCCCATCCGTGCAGTTCTGAAAATGGGAAATACATACAGTATTCCTCCATTTTCAGAACCTTTGTCTGAGCCAAAATCTTTTGCTTCCAGCTCTTGCCGATTTCATCAGAGCTTCCTTAGGAAACGGAAATTGGGAGAAGGAGGGGTCATTATGTCCATTGCTCAGACCACCTACCGCGGATGCCTGCTGGGCCTGGCCGTGGGAGACGCCATGGGCTACACCGTGGACAGCAAAAGTCTCACGGAGATCCGGGAGGACTACGGTCCCAACGGCCTTATGGGCTACGACCTGGTCAACGGCTACGCCGACGTGACCTCCTACACCCAGCTGGCGGCGTTTACCTGCAACGGTCTGCTCTTTGGCCTGACTCGGGGCCAGATGCTGGGGAAAATGGCGCCCTTCGTCCGCTATATTGAACTGAGCAGCCGGGAATGGGCCGCCTCTCAGCGCCCCTGGGGACGCCCCAACCGCAGCTACTGCTGGCTGTCCCGGAAGCCGGACCTGTGCCGCCGCCACTGTATGGACACCCGGATGCTGGACACCCTGAGCCGGGAGCGGCTTGGCACCCCCGAGACCCCCAGAAACGGTTTCGCGGACCCCACGGGCCTCACCAGCGCCATTGGCGTGGCCCTCTTCTGCCACGAGGACCGGGCGGGCCAGGAGGAGCTTGACTGGCTGGGCGCCGAAGCCGTGGCCCTGACCCACGGAAGTCCCACGGCCTTTTTAACCGGCGCCGCACTGACCCATGTTGTATCTCACGTTCTGAATAACCCCCGGATTCCCCTGAAAAAGCTGTTTCTCGACACGGCGGAAATGGTAAAGGACCAATTTGGTCACCAGTACAGCCAGGCCTTTGAACTGGCAAACCAGATCCGCCGGGCCGTGACCTTCTTTGAGTCCCCCACGGTCCGCACCGTGGACGCCATGGAACGTCTGGGCTGTGAAACCGCCTCCCAGGCATTGGCCGGGGCCATGTATGCCTGCCTCATGTGCCAGGACGACTTCGACAGCGCCATGATCGCCGCCGTGAATCACTCCGGCCGCTCTGCCGCCGTAGGCGCCATGGCAGGGGCCATTCTGGGGGCACGGCTTGGAGAAGAGGCCCTGCCGGAATTCTATATCGAATGTCTGGAACCCGCCGAGACCCTTCAGGAGCTGGCGGACGACCTCCACACCGGGTGCCCCATGGAGAAGGGGAGCAAGCTCTTCGACCTGGACTGGGACTATAAGTACCTGCACGGGGGCCAGTAAAAAAGAATACGCGCCCCGACGGAAAGCCGGGGCGCATAATCAACTTGTCAAAAAAGCCTCCCAGAGTTTGCCGCCGTGGGCGGCAAATAGAATTCCAATCCGTTTTCTGCCGGGGCGTGTACCTGGCAGAAAACACTTCTCAGACTGCAAGTGTGGAATTTGTCCCTCAAGGGGACAAATTATGCACGCAGCAGGCTGCTTTCAGTTGCCCCCAAAGCCCGCAAGGGGTTTGGGGGCAGTCTCAATATGGGCCCCGGCTTTCCCCCGGGGCGCATAATATTTCCCCTCCTCCGGGCATAGGCTGTCCAGAGGAGGGGATACTTCATGCGAAAACGGGATATTGTGATTGCGGCGGCGGCCCTGGGCATTGCCGTGGCGGTGGCCCTGACGGTGCTGTCGGGGAGCAGTCTGCCCACCGGGGCCTGGGGGCTCAGCTTCCGCAAGGAGGGTGCGCCGCCCATCGGCAACGCAGGCATCGACCAGCTGCGGCGCTATGACGCGGCCTACATCGGGGACACCACCCAGAAAACCATTTACCTGACCTTCGACGCAGGCTACGAAAACGGCTCAACGGGGAAACTTCTGGACACGCTCCAAAAGCATCAGGCTCCGGGGGCCTTCTTTCTGGTGGGGAACTATATCCAGCGGAACGCCGACCTGGTCCGCCGCATGGTTAAGGAGGGCCACACCGTAGGCAATCACACCATGCACCACTACAATATGTCGAAGCTCTCGGACAAGGCGGCCTTTTCCAAAGAGCTGCAGGACCTGGAAGTCCTGTTCAAAGAGACCACCGGTCAGGAGATGTCCAAATTCTACCGCCCGCCCCAGGGCATTTACAGCGAGGAAAACCTTCAAATGGCAAAGGATATGGGCTATAAGACGGTGTTCTGGAGCCTTGCCTATGTGGACTGGAACAATGATGCCCAGCCCAGCCGCACCGAGGCCATGTCAAAGCTCATTCCCAGGACCCACCCGGGCGCCGTGGTGCTTCTGCACTCCACGTCCCAGACCAATGCGGAAATCCTGGACGAGCTTCTCACCAAATGGGAGGAAATGGGCTACCGCTTCGGGAAAATTGAGGAACTGTTCCCCACGGTCACTTCATAAATTTGTCGATGGCCTGGCACAGGCCGTCGATGGCTTCCTTGTCTCCGGCGGCTACGGCGTCCACCATGCAGTGGCGCATATGGTCCTTGAAAATCACCTTTCCGGTGTTGTCCAGAGCCGACCGCACCGCCGCCAGCTGGACCAGGACTTCCGTGCAGTCATAGCCCTCCTCCACCATGCGCCGGACTTTTTCCAGGTGGCCGATGGCCCGGGAGAGGCGATTTAATACGGCCTTCTGGCTCTCATGGACGTGGCCGTGGGAGTGGGGAATGCCGTGGGCGTGGTAGTAGGCGTGATCGTGTTCCGATTCGTGGTTATGTTCGTGAGCGTGCTCCAATTCGTGTTCGTGGTCAGACATAACGAGACCTTCTTTCGGGAGAAATCGTCTTAGGAAGCACCGCATCATTTGGCAAGCACATTCGGCCAAAGATTTTGTCTCAGACGAAAGTTATCAAAGAGCGGGAATACTGTATGTATTCTCCTCTTTGATAACTGCACGGTTGGGGCAAAAGATTGGGCGAAGAGCGCAGACACAATTGTGCGGGGATTCCTTATTATACCCGATTTTCCCCGGCCCCGCAAGCCCCGCCGGGGGATATCCGGAGAAAATAAATGTTTTGACTTTACCGCATAGGGTGGGTATAATATAGAAAAAACCAAGGAGGAATGACTATGCATCTCGATCACGATCACACCATGGGCGGCCACACCCATGAGCATCATCATCACGACCACGACTGCGGAGGCAAGTGCTCCGGCTGCGGCACCCCCTGCGAGCACACTCCCATGGAGGAGCTCACCGCCCTTATGAAGTACATGGTGGGCCACAACGCCTCCCACGCCAAGGAGCTGGCAGACCTGGCAGGTCAGCTGGAAAAACTTGGAAACCACGTGGCCTACGAGCAGGTCATGGCGGCGGTGTCCGACTTTGAAAAGGGCAATATGCGCCTGAGCGTGGTCCTCGCCAGCCTGGAGGAGAAGTAAGCTATGTGCCTTTCAACCGTTTATAAAAACAAACTGACCCCGGAAACCGTCATGATGAAAAACGTCATGCGGATTGAATGCCGGGACGGCATGGTCATCCTCACGGACCTGATGGAGCGTCAAATGGCCGTGGAGGGGACCTTGGAAATGGCAAACCTGGTGGACGGCGTGGCCGTGGTGAAGGAAGCCATTACCCAGTAACAATTGGAAGGGAGGCATTTTTGCCTCCCTTTTCGCTTATCAAAAAGCCCCGCAGGGGATTTTTGACAGTCTAAATCCGGGATGCGATTGCATCCCGGATTTTTTCAGATGTCATAAGCCTTTCCCATTTCCGCAGGGCCTTCCAGGAGAATGGTGTCGGGCATTCCCTCTGAGCCGGAAACGGTGACTTTCAGGGTGCCGCCCCGGTTGTGGGCGGTGAGTTTGCCTCCGGGCAGCCGGCCCATTTTCCACAGCACAGAGGCCACGGACCCGCAGCCGGTGCCGCAGGCCAGGGTGTAGTCCTCCACCCCCCGCTCGAAGGTGAGGACCCGAACCTCCGCGTCTCCCAGGACCTGGTAGAAATTCACGTTGGCGCCCTTGGGGAAGGCCGGGTCATGGCGAAGGGCCCGCAGGGTTTCCTTCAGCTCCCGGGCATGGCCCCAGAGGTCCCCCTGGTATTCCGCCACGGCGTGGGGAACCCCGGGGTTTCCCAGCTCCACGTAGGCAATCCCCTCTTTGCGGCAAAGGTCCAGGACGCTGGGGTTATTGAGCTTCACCCGATATTGGTTTTCCGCCAGCCGCCAGCCGGGCACCAGTCCTGCGTCGGTCTCCACCACCATTTCCGCTCCGGCGATGCCCATATCGTAGGCGAAGCGGCAGATGCACCTGGCGCCGTTGCCGCACATCTCCCCCCGGGTGCCGTCGGCGTTGTAGAAGTGGAGGCGAAAATCCGCCCTTTCGGACACATCCGCCGCCATAAAGCCGTCGGCTCCGGTAAGTTTACATAATTCTACCGAAAGCTTCTCAAAATTCAATTGCTGTCCCCGGGCATCCAGGACCATAAAATCATTGCCCGCGCCGTTCATATAGTAGACTTTCATATTAACCCAGCATACTTTCCATGTTGTAGAGGCCCATGCCCTTTCCTGCCATGAACCGGGCAGCGTCCACGGCGCCCTCTGCCAGCATACTCCGGGTCACGGCCTCGTGGCGTAAGGTCAGGCACTGGCTTCCTGAGTGGATGTGAATTTCGTGGATGCCTACCACGCTGCCCATACGCAGGGACGCAATGCCGATTTCGTCCTTTTCCCGCTTCCCTTCCCCGGCCCGGCCGCAGTTTGCCACGGCCTGGGGACGGACCTCTTTGATGGCGTTGAAGAGCATCAGGGCCGTGCCGCTGGGGGCGTCCACCTTCCGGTTGTGGTGGGTCTCCACGATTTCAATGTCGGCGTCGGGGAAGTACCGGGCGGCCTCCTTGGCAAGACGGCACAGCACCGCAATGCCCAGGCTCATATTGCCGGAGTAAAATACGGGAATCTCCCGGGCGGCGGCGTAAATGGCCTGTTTTTCCTCCTCTGTGTGGCCGGTGGTGCCGATGACGGCGGCGGAACCTATGGACTTTGCATAGTTCAGCACATCTCGGACCGCGGTGTGGTGGGAAAAGTCGATGACCACATCGGCCTGGACGGGCCCCAGCTGGGCGAAGGTCTTGGGGACCCCGTTTTCCCCGTCGATGCTCACCTTGCCCACAACGGCATCTCCCAGGATGCCGCAGATAAGCTGTCCCATGGCGCCGTTGGCGCCGCAGACCACGGCTCTCATACCTTGACCCCCAGCTTCCGCATTTCCGCAAAGAGGACGGCCCGGTGGTCGTCTTCCATAGGCGTCAGGGGCAGGCGGATGTGCTCCTCACCAAAGCCCATGGCGGACACCGCAGCCTTGGCGGGGATGGGGTTGACCTCGCTGAAAAGGGCGTTGGTCAGGGGCAGCAGCTTCAGCTGAAGCTCCGCAGCGGTCTTGTAGTCCTGGGCCAGGCAGGCGTCGGTCATGGCCACACATTCCCGGGGCACCACGTTGCTGAGCACGCTGATGGTGCCCTTGGCGCCCATGGCCATCATGGGCACGGTGAGGGCGTCCTCGCCGGAGTAGATATCGATTTTGTCTCCGCAGAGGACTCTGATCTCCTCCATCTGGGCCACATTTCCCGTGGCTTCCTTCACCGCCACGATGTTGGGGTGCTCGGCAAGCTTCGCCACGGTGGCAGGCAGCAGGTTCACGCCTGTGCGGCTGGGCACATTGTAGAGAATCACAGGCACCCGGGAGGCGTCGGCGATGGTGGTGAAAAACTGGTACAGGCCGTTCTGGGTGGCCTTATTGTAGTAGGGAGTCACCACGAGAACGGCATCCGCACCAACTTCGCAGGCGTTTTTGGTGTTGGACAGCACGTGGGCGGTGTTGTTGGTTCCGGTGCCCGCAATGACGGGGACCCGATGGTTGACCTTCTCCACCGTGAAGCGGATGACCTCCTTCTGGTCCTCGTACTCGATGGTGGCGTTCTCGCCGGTGGTGCCCATGACCACAATGGCGTTGATGCCGTTTTCAATCTGGAATTCCAGGAAACGGCCCAGGGCCTCATAGTCGATGCCGTCTGCGGTCATAGGGGTGACGATGGCCGTGGCCATACCTGTAAAAATGGTCTTCTTCATAGGTTTCTCCTTCGTTTTACACCATGATTTGGTTAAAGTAGTTGTAGACAGGCACAAGCTTGCGGAATCGGTCCGCAACCCGGTCTTTGAGCTCCGGCGAGAAAATCCCGGGGCCCGGCTCCTCCTGCCAGAGGCAGCCCAGGTGCTCCTTCCAGGAGATATAGGGCACCAGGTCCGGATTATCCGTCTCCTTGGGCCGGCGATAACTTGCGGCGGTAATGGGCTTGCCCAGGGCCGCCTGGGCGGAGGCCATAAGCTCCAGAAATTCCCGGGGATTTTCCGTGATGCGCTTTCGGAACTGGGCCATGGCGGCAGGTCTTGGGCTCCAGATGTGAAAGCCGTAGCGGACCCCCTCGGGGTTTATCTCAAAGGACAGGCAGGGGGCCTCGGACCACCACTCCACGTCCTGGCGGATGCACAGCCACAAGCTCTCCTTGTAGGGGTCCGGGTGGTGCAGCCGGGTGTCCCGGTAGATCCGGCTGACCTTCAGAATGTTCCCCGGCTCCTGGGAAAAGGGTTCAAACAGTTCTCCCCCCAAAGCCTTCATGGGCTCGTAAACCTGGGTGACGTACTGCTTTTTGTGTTCCAGGAACCAGTCCCGGTTATTGTTCAAACGGATGCCCCAGAGAAAGTCGATGGCCTCCGGGGTAAAGCCTGTAAACATAGAATCGCCTCGGAATTTAATTATCTTCCGCGGTTTTGGGCCGCGGCGGCCGGGTCTTGTAGATGACCTGGCCGTAGTTTCTGGCCTTGCAGGGGCCTTCGGGCACGTCCAGGGTATAGCGCTCATAGGCGTTCACAATTTTTGTGTCGTTATACTCCAGCACTCTGGGAACGTGATTGCCGTAGGACATATGGACGTGGCCGTGAATGAGATATTGGGGATGGTACTGGTCCAGAAGCTCCTTCAATGCCGCAAATCCCCAGTGGGCCCGGTCCTCGTCGTCCCCCAGGCCCAGGGGCGCCGCATGGGTCACCACAATGTCCACGCCGCCGGCCAGCCGGATTTTCAGCCGGAGCCGGGCAATGCGAAGCCGCATTTCGGCTTCCGTGTACTGGTGCTCTCCCGGGCGGTACTTCCGGCACCCGCCCAGGCCCAGAATCCGCAGGCCGTTGAAGGTAACGAGATGCCCGTCGATGCAGTCGCACCCTTCCGGAGGGCGGCGGCTGTAGTGGCCGTCGTGGTTTCCGTGGACGTAGAGCAGCGGGCATCGGGCCATGGTCACGAGAAAGCTCAGATAGTCGGATTTCAGGTCTCCGCAGGAGAGGATCAGGTCATAGTCCCGGAGCCTGCCCGGCATATAGAAGTCCCACAGGGCTGGGCATTCCTCATCGGATACGGTCAAGATCTTCACGTTTGCCCTCCTGTTCCAGCGGGATCTTATCCCGGTAGATGCCGAGTTCCCGCACCATTTTTTGGGAAATGGGCAGAATATCCTCGTAGGCAGGGATATCGCCCACTACATTGGAGCACAGCCAATCCATATGGAGAATCTCCTCCGGGGTCAGAGGCCGGGAGCCGTCGCTTTTGACGGAACCGTCCTGGGCGCGGATTTTCCGGAAGAAGGGGTTGATGCTGCCGTCACACAGGCCCCGGTGCAATATCTTCGCCAGCTGCCGCACGCCTTCGGGGAGCTTGTCGGACAGGGAGATGTCAATGACGCCGCTGTCCATGCCCAGCCAGTAGTTCAGAGCCAGGCCGTCCTTTTCCTTCTTCCAGCTTCCGGCCAGGATGCTCCGGATGGCGTACTCATAGAAGTAGCCCCAGGACCAGATGGGCGAGCCCAGGCTCACCATCTCTCCCCGGTCGTTCATGAGGTAGGTGCCGTAGCTGCAAAAGTCCAGATACATTTTGGAACCCGTGGGGGCGTCCCGGTTGGAAATGACCCGGATGCCGTCGGCGAAGAAATCCGCCTGGGGCGTTCCCGGCAGGCAGGACCACCGGAGCTCCACCTGGGCTCTGGGGTTTGTAAGCAGGGCTCCCAATGCGAAGGCATTGATGGAGGCAGGTTCGCCGAAAATGGGGTAGGAGGCGATATAGCCGATGCGGTCCTCTCCGGTAATGGCGCCGGCAATGGCTCCGGCGATGAACTTGGCCTCATAGATGCGGCCGTAGTAGGTGCGGATGGAGGAATAGGGCTGGTCCACGGAGCAGTTGAGGAACCGGACCTTGGGGTATTTCACGGCGGCTTTCAGGGTGGCCCGGCTCAGAGTGGGCGCCGTGGTGAATACCACCTGGGCTCCATCCGCCACGGCCTGCTCGATGCGCTCCTCGGCCTTCTGGGTATTGGAGGCCCCAAAGTAGCTCTTCACCGAAATCTGGTCGCCGAAGACGTTTTCCAGATGCTCCCGGCCGTTGTCATGGCCCAGGACCCAGGCGCTGGTGGAGGGGTCCATCTGGTGGACAAAGGCCACGTGGAGCTGGTCCAGGCCAGTGAGGATGCGGTTAATAATGCCGCCCCGCCCCTGGGCGGAGGTCTTGGTCTCCACCTTCACGGCGGCGTCCTTCTTCACCGTGGCCACAATGTCCGGCCAAAGGGCGGTGACGCTTTTCCGCAGGCCCACGCCCGTCAGTGTTCCAAGGTCCTGGAAAGGATACAGTTCCAGCCACAACAGCAGGGCTTCCTCGGGAAGCACGTCGGCTTCCGGGGTCTTCACGGCGCAGAAGGCGTCCCGGAAATAGTGGAAATAGGCGTTGAAGGTCCGGCGCTCATCCTCAGACCAGAGCTCGCCGCTTTTTTTGCCGATTTTATTGAGAAGCTTTGCGTAGTCCCCCGGCCGGCGGAACTGGACCTCGTAAAGGCGGGAGACCTTGTAAAACTCGATAAATTCGTAGTAGGCTTTGACCCGCGGGTCATCGGACATGGGCGGCAGAATCCGGGTGACGTTGCCGGGAATCCGGGCCGCGCCGAAATGCCGCAGAACACTGACCCGCTTATTACCCTCCTGGACGTAGAAATTGCCCAGGTATTCAAAGCAGACAATGGGGTCCGTAATGCCCGTGTCCCCCAGGTGGGCGGCACACAGGGCCACCCATTTTGCCGCAAACTCGGATTTTACCTCCAAAAGAGGCTGGAAATTCGCCGTAAAGGCGGTAATGCGCCCGGCGGATTTCACGCCCACAATGCGTTCCGCCGGAATTTCCACCAGACCCACATCCACGGCGCTTTCCGTGCCCCCTTCGGGCAGGATTTCATCCAGAACAGCCGGATAGGGGTCTTTTCCGGCCATAAGCAATTCCCGGTATTCCTTCTGGCCTTGGCGCAGGGCCAGGGCGTATTCTTCAACGGCGTCATTGAGCATTGTAACCCCTCCTTCTTGCAGGAACAGATGTGATTTCTTACATTTATCATAGCATATTTTTGTAAGTTTGCAACAAATAAATGCAAAGCCCCAAAGAAATTTTTCCTCTAAAATCAGGATAAGAAATTCTTAAGAAGCAAGCTGCCGCTTTTTTCTTGTGTTTCCCGCCGGAAAGCGGTACAATGGTGAAAAACTCCCGCGAAAGAGGCGATGAACGTGCAGACAAACGACGATTATGTATCCCAGCGGGCCAGGGATATCCTCACCCAGGTCCGGCGGGCTGTGGTGGGAAAGGACGCAGTGCTTCTTTGGGTCCTGGCGGCCCTGCTGGCAAGGGGCCACATCCTTCTGGAAGACATTCCCGGAGTGGGCAAGACCACCATGGCCCTGGCCTTCTCCAAGGTCCTGGACCTCAAATACAGCCGTGTCCAATTCACCCCCGACGTGCTGCCCTCGGATGTGACGGGCTATTCCGTGCCGGACCCGGGCACCGGGGAGCTCAGATATCAGCCCGGCGCCGCCATCTGCAATCTCTTCCTGGCGGACGAGCTGAACCGGGCCACCTCCCGGACCCAGTCGGCCCTGCTGGAAGCCATGGAAGAGGGCCAGGTCACGGTGGACGGCGTAAGCCATCCCCTGCCGAAGCCCTTTGTGGTGATCGCCACCCAGAATCCCACGGGGGCCGCGGGAACCTCCCTGCTTCCCGACAGCCAGATGGACCGCTTCATGGTGAAGCTCTCCCTGGGCTATCCCAGCCCCAAGGACGAGGCCGCCATGGTGAAAAACCGCCAGGGCGGCAATCCCCTGGACGGTCTCATGCCCCTTATGACCCGGGAGGAGCTTTCCGCCCTCCAGGACGCCGTGGAGGACACCTTCCTCAGCGACGAAGTGGTCTCCTACATCGTCTCCCTGGTCAGCGCCACCCGCCACCATGAGGACATCCTCCGGGGCGCCAGTCCCCGGGCCACCCTGGCCGTCACGGCTATGGCGAAAGCCGTGGCCCGGCTCCGGGGCCGGGACTTTGTGACCCCGGCAGATGTAAAAGAGGTCTTCTCCGCCACCGTGGCCCATCGGCTTCTGCTCTCTCCCAAGGCCGAGGCCCAGGGAAAGACCGCTCAGCAAGTGATCCAGTCCCTTCTGGCTCTGGTGAACGCCCCCAAACTGCGCTGATATGCCAGGGCGTCGGATTTGTTACTTCCTGACCCTGCTGACAGGGTTCGGATTTTATATCGCCTATGGGCAGTGGCTGTCGGCTCTCCTGCTTGCAGTGATTCTGGGCCTGCCCTGGCTGAGTTTATTGTTGTCCCTTCCCGCCATTTTCACCTTCCGCCTGGAAATCGCCGCGCCGGAGCGGGCGGACATGGGCGAGCCGGGGGAAGTCTTTCTTCGGGGCATTACCCCCTGGCCCATACCGCCCTACCGGGGAAGGGTCCGGGCGGAAAAGCCCGTCACCGGAGAGCGCTTTCGCCTGTGGGATGGGGACCGCCTGCCCACAGGTCACTGCGGAGGCCTGCACCTGTCCGTGGAAAAGGCCCGGGTCTGCGACTATCTGGGCATTTTTTCCTTCCCGGTCCGGAAGGCGGCCCAGAAAACCCTCCGCATTGAACCCAGGCCCCTGCCCCCGGACCAGGTGCCGGACCTGCAGAAATTCCAGGCCAACGTCTGGCAGCCGAAGCCCGGCGGAGGCTATGCGGAAAATCACGAGCTGCGGCTCTACCGCCCCGGGGACAGTCTGAACCAGGTCCACTGGAAGCTTACGGCGAAAACCGGCAAGCTCACCATCCGGGAGGCCATGGAGCCCCGGCGGGGCCTGGTGCTTCTCACCATGACCCTTCGGGGCACCGAGGAAGAGCTGGACCGGAAATTCGGCCGTCTTCGCTGGCTGGGAACCTTCCTGACAGACCAGGAAGTGAGCTATGAGCTTCGGGTCCTGACGGGAAACGGGGTCCGGTCCTTCCCGGTGGAAAACCACACCCAGTTCCAGGCCGCCATGGATTCCCTTCTCTGCGAGGCCCCGGCCCTTTCCGGCTCCATAAAGGACCAGGCCTACGCCGCGGCCTGGCAGCGCCACATCGGAGGTGCCCTCCATGAAAGCTAGCGAAAAACTTGTTTCGGCGGCGGCAGGGGCAGCGCTTGCCTGTCTTGCAGCCGCAGGAAGCCTGGGAGCTTTCCTCACGGGGTTTGACCTTCCTCTGGACGGCTTTCCCAGAATGGCCGCCATTTGGGCGCTGATTGCCCTTTGCTCCGCCGCCGCCTTCTCCTTTTCCGGCGGCGGGTGGCTGGTGTCCGGGGCCCTGGCCCTGGGGGCCGGGTACCTCTGGCGGCAAGGCCAGCTCCAGGAACAGCTTCTTCGTCTCCTGGAGATTGTGAGCCGGGTCTATGACAACGTTTACCACTGGGGCTTCCTGGATTTCGGCGTGCCCCAGACGGGGAGCGTGGATTTGCCTGTCATGGTCACGGGAGCGCTGCTGGTGCTGGCAGGGACCTGGACCGTGTGCCGGGGAGAGACCTCGGCCTTTATCCTGGGATATTCCCTGATGCCGCTGCTGCCCTGCTTTGTGATTACGGACACGGTGCCCGCCTGGCAGAGCCTGTACACCCTGTTCCTGGCGGACATTCTCTTTCTTCTCACAGGCCGGGTCCGCCGTGAAAATGTGCGCCAGGGAAACCTTCTCACGGCCCTGGCGGCGCTTCCCGTGGCCTTGGCCCTGGGCGGGCTGTTTCTCGCCATGCCGGAGAGTACTTATGTAAACCAAGCGGAGCCTCTGCGTCAGCACATTCTCAGCTGGTTTCAGTCCGTGCCCCGGGATACGCCCCAGATGGATTTTTCCCAGCTCATGGACTCCGCCGGAAAAAAGGAGTCCGTAGACCTGACGGCCCTGAAGGGCTGGCACCCCTCCACAGCCCCAAAAATGGACGTCTTCGCCGACCTGGGGGGCACCCTCTATCTCCGGGGCCAGGACTACGACATTTACGACGGCCTGGGCTGGACCGCCTCCCCGAAGCGGGTGGAGACCTTCCGCTTTGACGGGGTGGATTTGGGAAAGGTCACCCTGAAAACCAGAGAAACCTGTGAAATCCTCTATCTTCCCTACTACCCCCAGGGCGGTCTGAGCCTGATCGGCGGAAAAATCGACAACAGCCGTCTGGCAAAGGTCTGCACCTATCCCCGGATGGGTCTTCCGGGGGATTGGCAGGCCCGTTCCGCACCGCCGGCAAGCGGGCAGGAGGCTTATCTTTCCCTGCCTCCGGAGACCAGGCAGCAGTGCCTGGAACTGCTGAAAAACCGGAATTTGCAGGGCACCACCGGGGAAATTGCCCGGACTGTAGGCGACTTTGTCCGGGAAAGCGCGGTTTACGACCGGGATACAGGGCCCATGCCCCGGGAAGAAACGGATTTTGCCCTGTGGTTTCTCCGGGAATCCGACCGGGGCTACTGCGTCCACTTTGCCACGGCGGCGGTGGTGCTCCTGCGGGCCGCCGGGGTCCCAGCCCGGTACGTCACGGGCTACATGGTCACGGCTCCCGCCCAGGAGCAGGTCACCGTCACCGGGGAGAACGCCCACGCATGGGCAGAATACTATGACCCCGGCCTGGATGCCTGGCTGATTTTGGAGGCCACCCCCGCCAGCGGCCTGCCGGACCCGATTCAAGAACCGGAACTCCAGCCCGAAACCGCTCCCAGCGACACGGAAGCGGTAACGGAGCCCTCTGCCGCTGCCACAACCGGGCCGGAAGCCACCACCATGGAAACCACCGTCCCCGGCACCGCGCCGCCTCCGGAGGACGCCGCCCCCAAAACCGGGCTTCTTTCGGCGCTGAAAGGGATTCTGCTCCTGGCCCTGGCTCTGGGAGCCCTGGAAGGCCAGCGGCGGCTTCGGATTTTCCTGGGCCGGGGTCCCCGGGGCGGAAACAACGCCCAGGCTCTGGCCTGCTGGCGGGAAACGGAACTTCTCTGCAAAATCCAGAGAAAGCGGCCGCCGAAAGACCTGGAAGCGCTGGCAAACAAGGCAAAATTCAGCCAGCACACCCTGACCCCGGAAGAACTGGAAGCGTTCTTCCGTTTTCTCCGGGAGGAAAAGCAGGCCCTGGAAGAAAAGCCCTGGTACCTGCGGCTGATCTATCGATACGTTTTCGCCGTCCCCTAGGGGAGAAAGGAATACTATGGAAGAAAAATTCATTGCCGCCTGGGAAAAGGCCCGGGCTGAGGCGGAAAAATTGGGGGTCCGTCAGCGGCCCGTATCGGCGGCGGAGGCCATGAAGGCCGCCCACCGCTGCCTCACAGGCCACCGCCTCAGCGACGGCTTCACGGCGCTGCTGGGAATGGGCCGGCTGGACCTGAGCCTGGAAGCCCTGGCCGTGGACAAGCGCTTCACCGCCCTTTTTTCCGATGAAGAGGCCGACGAGGCTCTTACCCGGCTTCTGGAGGCCGGTTATGGATTCCGGTGAACCCCAATTGTAAAAATTCGGTAAACTTTTGAAGGCCCTCCGGGGATTTCCCTTGCGGATTCCCCGGGGGATGTTATAATGAAATTAGGTTAACGCAATTATGGAAACTTGGCCGGGAGGCGGCAGCTATGAAAAAAATGCTTTTTATCATGAATCCTTTCGCGGGCCAGAAGAAAGTCAACCGCCATCTGGCGGACATTCTGCTGGAATTTTCCAAGGCAGGCTATGAGATCATCACCCATATGACCACGGCTTCGGGAGATGCCGCCTCCGCCGCTGAACGTCTTTCCAAGGATGTGGACCTGGTGGTCTGTGCAGGCGGCGACGGCACCCTCAACGAGACCATTACAGGCATTCTCCGCTCCGGGGTCAAAACCCCCATCGGCTATATCCCCGCCGGAACCACCAACGATTTTGCATCCAGCCTGGGGCTTTCCACCAATATCATGCAGGCCGCCATGGACATCATCCAGGGAGAGCCCGAGGAGCTGGACGTGGGAAAATTCGGGGACCGCTACTTTTCCTATGTGGCCTCCTTCGGGGCCTTTACCCGGTCCAGCTATGTGGTGCCCCAGAATGTCAAAAACGCTCTGGGCCACACGGCTTACGTCCTGGGAGGCATTTCGGAGCTGTCCCAGATCCGAAAAGAGCATATCCGCATGGAGATCGACGGCCAGGTGGTGGAGGACGACTTCCTCTTCGGCGCCATCTGCAACTCCACCTCCATTGGCGGCATCGTAAGCCTGGACCCCAGGCAGGTGGACCTGGGCGACGGCCTTTTTGAAGTGATTCTGGTCCGGGGCCCTCAGAACCTGGGGGAGATCACCGAGTGCATTCAGGCGGTCCAGAGCCAGGAGTACAACTGCGAAATGATTACCTTCCGCAGTGCCCGCCATGTGAAAATCTTTGCAAATCCGGAAATGCCCTGGACCCTGGACGGCGAGCGGGAGGACGGCCACGCCGAGGTGGAGGTGGAAAACCTGCACCTTGCCATCTCCCTGATACGGAGGAAAGCCAATGCTTAACACAACCCTATGTTATGTCACCCGGGGCGATGAGGTTCTGATGCTCCACCGGGTGAAGAAAAAGAAAGACCTGAACAAAGACAAGTGGATTGGCATCGGCGGCAAGTTTGAAGGCGAGGAAAGCCCCGATGAGTGTCTCCTGCGGGAAGCGAAGGAGGAGACAGGGCTGACCCTCACCTCCTGGCGCTGTCACGGCGTGGTGACCTTTCTCTCGGACCAGTACGAAGGGGAATATATGTATCTCTTCACCGCCGACGGCTTTGAAGGTGCGTTGAAGGAATGCAGCGAAGGGGACCTGCAATGGGTCAGCCGGGAGTTTCTGAACCAGCTTCCCAAGTGGGAAGGGGACGAGATTTTCCTGGACCTTATGTGGCAGGACGCGCCCTTTTTCCTGCTGACCCTCCGCTATCAGGGGGATACCCTGACAGAAGCCATTCTTAACGGAAAGAAAATCCGCTGACCGGAGCCCCCGCCGTTTTCGGCGGGGCTCTTTTTCTGAAAATTGGCAAAATATCCTTGACTATAGGGGATAATTCCACTATAATATGAAAAGCTATGAACATTTTTATCTTAGAAAGGATATTTGAATATGGCTAAGGAATATAAAATCACAAGCCTCCGCCTGGCGGACCTGGAAAAGGAACTCAACTACCTGAAAACCACCCGGGAGCGTGAGGTTGCCGCCATGATCGCCGAGGCCCGGTCCTACGGCGACTTATCCGAAAACTCCGAGTACGATGCCGCCAAAAACGAGCAGGCCAAGCTCTACGGCCGCATTGCCGAGATTGAAGACATCCTCTTCCACGCCGTCATCATCGAGGACGAGAACGAGGCCTCCGGCCGTGTGGGCCTGGGCTGCACCGTGACCGTGGAGGACGAGAAGGGCAACCGCACCGATTACCGCATCACCGGCTCCCAGGAGGCCAACCCCATGGAAGGCAAGCTCTCCGACGACTCCCCCTTCGGCCGGAGCGTGGTGGGCAAGGCCGCCGGCGAGATCTTTACGGTCAACGCCCCCAACGGCTCCTACACCATGAAGGTCATCTCCGTCTCTCGTGAGGGCTAAGCTATGGCAAAATTCACTCCCCAGGCCGAAATGCCTCTCGGCGACCAGCTGAAGGTCCGCCGTGAGAAGCTGGCGGACCTTGTTTCCTCCGGAAACGACCCCTTTACCATTACCAAGTACCCCGTGGACATCTACTCCACGGAGCTGAAGGAGAAATTCGCAGACCTTGCCGCCGAGGAAAATTCCGGCGTCACCGTCCATCTGGCAGGCCGCATGATGTCCAAGCGCATTATGGGCAAGGCCAGCTTTGCCCATCTGCGGGACGGCAAGGGTGACATTCAGATTTTCGTCAAGCGGGACGAGCTGGGCGACGACGCCTACGCCGCCTTCAAGAAGCTGGACATCGGTGACGTGGTGGGCTGTGCAGGCGAAGTTTTCCGGACCAAGACCGGCGAGCTGTCCGTGCGGGTCAGCGAGCTGACCCTTCTTGCCAAGGCTCTGCTGCCTCTGCCCGAAAAGTTCCACGGCCTGACGGATACCGAAATCCGCTACCGTCAGCGTTATGTTGACCTCATTGTGAACCCCGAGGTGAAGGACACCTTTGTCAAGCGCAGCATGATTCTCCGGGAGCTGCGCCGCTTCCTGGACGGCAAGGGCTTCCTGGAAGTGGACACCCCCATTCTGACCCCCTTTGAAATCGGCGCCTCGGCCCGGCCCTTCTACACCCACCACAACACCCTGGACCTGGACATGGTGCTTCGCATTGAAACGGAGCTCTATCTCAAGCGCCTCATCGTCGGCGGCATGGACCGGGTCTATGAAGTGGGCCGCATTTTCCGCAACGAGGGCATGGACCAGACCCACAACCCGGAATTTACCTCCATTGAGCTCTATCAGGCCTACACCGATTTCCGGGGCATGATGGACCTGGTGGAAGAGATGATGAAGACCGTGGCCATGAATGTCTGCGGCACCCTGCAGATCACCTACCAGGGCAAGGACATTGACCTCGGCCACTGGGAGCGCATGACCATGGTGGAGGCCGTGAAGAAGTATTCCGGCGTGGACTTCGCCGCCATTTCCTCCGACGAAGAGGCCATTGCCATTGCCAAGGAAAAGAACGTGGAGCTGCCGGAAATCCCCACCAAGGGCGCCATTCTGGCGGAGTTCTTCGATGCCTTTGTGGAAGAGAACCTTATTCAGCCCACCTTCATCTACGACTACCCCGTGGAGGTATCCCCCCTTGCCAAGCGGAAGCCCGGGGACCCCGGCATGACCGAGCGGTTTGAGTATTTCATCAACGCCACGGAGTTCGGCAACGCCTTCTCCGAGCTCAACGACCCCATTGACCAGAAGGGCCGCTTCGAGAAGCAGGTTGCCGACCGCAAGAGCCTGGACCCCAGCTGCCGGGCGCAGGTGGACTACGACTACATCACGGCTCTGGAGTACGGTCTGCCTCCCACGGGCGGTCTGGGCTTCGGCGTGGACCGTCTGGTGATGCTGCTGACGGACTCCGCCAGCATCCGGGACGTGCTCCTGTTCCCGACGATGAAGCCCCTTGACTAAAGAAAACACAAGATATAGTGCTGATTTGAAAAATAATTCACTATATAATGTGGTTTCCTGCGGTGTCATCCTCCATTTGACAGCAATTTGACAGCAAATTCCCAAAGAATAACGCATCAACACGAAGCGTTGTGAATTTCAGGCAATACGGTGTCAGGTTTGAACACGACCTATGAGCACTTCTTAGAGTAACTCTGAGAAGTGCTCTTTTTTCGTTCTGCGGTCAACTTCTGTCCACACCCAAATCAATTTTAGGAGGATACCACAATGAAAGACAACTATGAACCCATCAAAAGCATGAAGGAAGTTCCGGTACAGCTGCGGAAGCTGCGCAGAGAGTATGTCCGCTATCAACAGGCAGAGCTGATTTACAGTCTGTCTCACAAAAAACTGCTGGAGCTTGCCAGCGATGCTGGCGCGATTTACCGCTTTGACAGTACAGTTTTGATCAACAGAGATATTTTTGACGCCTACTTGGAGCGGTTCCATGAGCCTGCTACCAGCAAGTACAGAAATGGAGGCGATGAAGAATGAGTGGAAATGTATGGATGTTTTCAGACCAGATTGATGATGAAGATGTGGAGTTTATGACCCACGAATATGTAACATACAACATGGCGTGTGATTATTACCGCCTGGGACTCAAGCCTGTCACGCGTATGGCGCACGAAGCCGGAGCGGTTTATAAGATCGGCAAAAAGGTACTGATTCGCAGAAGCATTTTTGAAGCATATCTGCGAGAACAGCGCAGTATGGAAAGGTGTGTGCGGGAATGAAAGATGGTGTTGAATATTGCTTCGAATATATCCACTCAGGTGATTACTTTATCCCGAATCTGGTGCTGCCGGAAGAAACACGCCCCATCGGCAAGTGGGGGCGGATGCACCGGGAGTATCTGAGGGAGCACAAGTCGATTCAGTACAACTGCCTGCTCCTGTCCGGCAAGCTGTGGACACACCTGGCAGATCTGAATGAGCGGGCACAGGATAGACTGGAGCGGATGATCGACCAGATGAAAGCAACCGAAGGGATCACAGAAGCGCTGAAAGCCAACGACCCAATGGCATGGGTGCAGCGCATGAACAATATCTGCGCCAGAGCCGAGGAGATCATCCGAGAGGAGCTGATATTTGTATGAAGATGGAAGAATATCTCCGTGTACTGGAAAGCTATGTCGCATCCTGTAAGCTAAATCTGGGAGATGGAAAATCCACCCTGTCGCTGCTCTATGAGGCATACGGTGATATCAACCCGATGTACGATGACCAAATAAAGGCAGATTTTGCAGAACTGTATCAGGAATTGAACGGAACGCCACTACGGGAAATGGACTGGATTGTCAATCCAGTCTGCGCCCTCTGCCGGGATCATGAACGGAATGGATTTATGCATGGTATTCAGGTAGGGGTACGATTGGCACAGGAAATACAGAATGTAGAATAATCAATATACGCAATGCCTCAACCCCGGAAAATGGAGTTGAGGCTTTTGCTATTATTGGAGAGAAGGCATTTTTCTACGGAACCATCTCAATCGTGTGCGTTTTGCTGCGGTTATATTGCACGAAAAGTATTTCCCCAAATTGTATAGACTGCTAAAAAACGAGAATATCACAGCAAGAATATTGTTAATCAAATTGACAAAATGATAGGAGAATGGTACAGTACTACCGACAATCAACGCAAAGAATCTGTGAAAATATCCGTTCTGTGCGCGGATATTGCCCATCTCATGTAAAGGAGAGATACGAATGAAGCGTTCCGAAGTCAACAAAGCTCTTCATGAGCTGGAAGCCATGTGCGAAGCATACCACTGCTATCTGCCGCCCTTCTGCCACTTTACCCCGAAGGAATGGGAGGACAAGGGGCACGAATACGATGAAGTCCGGGACTGCTGTTTGGGCTGGGACATCACCGACTACGGCCAGGGAGACTTTGACAAAATGGGCTTTTCCCTCATCACCATCCGCAACGGCAGCCAGACCATGCAGAGCAAATATCCCAAGGTCTACGCCGAGAAGCTGCTCTACCTGAAGGAGGGCCAGTATTCTCCCAACCATTTCCACTGGTACAAAACCGAGGATATCATCAACCGGGGCGGCGGTAATTTGCTGATTCGGGTGTATAACTCCCATCCCGACGAGTCCATCGATTACGAAAGCGATGTGACCGTCCATACCGACGGCCGCACCTACACCGTTCCCGCCGGCACCCAAATCCGCCTGACCCCCGGTGAAAGCATTTTTATCCAGCAGTACCTCTACCACGACTTCCAGGTGGAGCCGGGCACCGGCAACGTGCTGCTGGGCGAGGTCAGCCAGTGCAATGACGACAGTAACGATAACCGCTTCAATCCTCCCATGGGCCGTTTCCCCGCCATCGAGGAGGACGAAGCACCATACCGTCTGCTGTGCACCGAGTATCCCGCGGCGAAGGACTGAGAAAGAGGGAAAGCGATGATTGACGTAGTAGCATTGGGCGAACTGCTCATTGATTTTGCCGCCAAATCCACGGATGCCAGCGGCTATCCCACCATGGCTGCCAACCCCGGCGGTGCTCCCGGCAATTTTCTGGCGGCTTTGAATGCCTATGGCAAAAAGACCGCTTTTCTGGGAAAGGTGGGTAGCGACACCTTCGGCCATCTGCTGCTGGGCACGCTGAATGGGGCAGGAATTGAGACAAAGGGAATCGTGGAGGACAATTCGGTGTTTACTACTCTGGCCTTCGTGACCTTTGATGAAAACGGCGACCGCTCATTTTCCTTCGCCCGGAAACCCGGGGCGGATACCCAGCTGACCTGGGAGGAAATTGACAAATCCCTCATTGACGATGCCAGGGTGTTCCATTTTGGCACCCTGAGCCTGACAGACGAGCCGGTTCGCACCGCGACCCAAAAGGCCGTTGCCTACGCCAAAGAAAGGGGAAAGCTCATCACCTGTGACCCGAACCTGCGTAAGCCCCTGTGGCCCAGCGAGGACGCGGCCCGGGAGCAGATGCTCTGGAGCCTCCGGCAGGCGGATGTGGTGAAGATCAGCGACAACGAGGTGGAATTCCTGTGGAACTGCACCCCGGAGGAGGGCGCGGACAAGCTGCTGAAGGAGTTCGGCGTATCCCTTGCCATGGTGACCCTCGGCCCCGATGGCTGCCTGCTGAAAACAAAGAATGCTTCTTTCCTTGCCTCCTGTCCCAAGGTGCACCCCATCGACACCACCGGCGCGGGAGATATTTTCGGCGGCAGCGCGCTGTCCCGGCTGCTGGAGCTGGAAAAATCAATCGATGCCCTGACAGAAGAAGATCTTGCCTACATCGGCAGCTTTGCCGCTGCCGCTGCTAGCCTGTCCACGGAAGTCTCCGGCGGCATCCCCAGCATTCCGGAAAAGGATGCGGTTTTGAAGGCTATGTAAGAAAAACCCGGAGATTCCTCAGAATTTCCGGGTATTTTCACGCTTTTTGGCGTTTGGATGCGGGGCATCAGGCGAATTGACAAAAGAATCGATAAACCGTATAATGAGTACAAAAGCACAGAGCAAATGAAGGTGAGCTTTGGATATGGCGCAGAAACCACGCAACGCAGACTACACAAAAGAATATAACCGCAAAGCAGTCCTGCGCAACCTGCGGCACAACGCCATGAGCCGGGCAGAGCTGGCCCGGGCTACGGGATTGACCCGGGCAGCCACCTCCCTGATCGTGGAAGAACTTCTGAATCTTGGAATCGTGACAGAGCTTGCCCCGCAGTCCGTGGGCCGGGGCCGCAGTGCCACACCCCTTGCTCTGCGCCCCGACTGCTACTGTGCGCTGGCGGTGGAGCTGTCCAGAAAGGGCTGCAGTGTGGGCCTGTGTGACATGGCCGGGAATCTGCTTCAGCAGCGAAAGATTTCGGATCAGGACAATCTGGTGGGGGCCATCACCGCGGAACTGAATGCCATACTGGAAACCGTAGAGCGGGACAGGGTCCTGGGGATCGGCATCAGCTCCCCCGGCCCGCTGGACTGCGAAAACGGCCGGATTCTGAATCCGCCCCGGTTTGAGCACTGGCACGGGGTGGAGATTCGCAGGCTTCTGTCCGAAGCACTGAATATGCCGGCCTATCTGGAGCACGATGTCTGCGCTCTGGCGCTGCACCATCTGGAAACGGGTCAGAGCCAAAATTTTATGCTGGTGCTGGTGGATATCGGCATTGGCGCGGCCATCATTTCCGACGGAAAGAAAAATTCCAAATACTTCACAGGGGAGCTGGGCCACACCACCATCCGGTTTGACGGACGGCTCTGCGCGTGCGGGAACCGGGGCTGCCTGGAAACCTACGCCTCCATCCCGGCGCTGCTGGAAGGCTCGGAATTCTCCAATTGGGATGACCTCATGGATCATGTGGGAAACAATCCCGACGCAAGGCTGCTGCTGGATCAGGAGGCGGTATACCTTTCGGCTGGTCTTATCAATCTGCTGAACCTGATTCCCGTGGATACCATCTATCTGGCGGGAGATATCTGCTACCGTTATGAGCTGCTGGCGCAGCGATTGCAGAGGGAAATCCGTGCCAAGGCACTGGATCGGAGCAGAGGGAATCTCAAAATCTACCCATCCAGCCAGGATCCAGGCGTAGGCCTTCTCGCGGCGGCGGATGTTGTCTTTTCCAGGTTTTTCACCGTATAACTTCGGGACGGTCTGGATGCCTTTGACAAAAGAACAGAAAAACAATGCAAGCATAAAAGAAGGGGGAAACTGGCATGAATCACATTCGCAGAAGATTCGCCTCCATAGCAACCATTGTCATGGCTGCCGTCCCGCTGCTGATCACAATTTACCTGTTGTTCTGGAGCCCCAGTGATTTATCTGCCAGCCAGACTGGGAATCAGCGGGTGTTTGGCGCAACCTATATGACGATGAACAATCCATACTTCCAGACGCTGGACACACAGATCCGGGCGTTTCTCGAGATTCGTGGGGATGTACTGCTCACCCGGGATGCCGCTATGGATCAGGAGCGGCAAAACCAGGAGATTCAGGAATTGGTGGATGCGGGTGTCTGTGCCATTTTCATGACGCCGGTAGAGTGGGACACCTCAAAAGCTGGCGTCCAGATTGCCGCTGCCGCAGGCGTGCCGGTTATCGTGGTGGATGCCCCGATACAGGACTCAGAGCTGGCAGCCTGCTCGGTGTTATCGGATAACTATCAGGCGGGGGTGCTGTGCGCCCAGCACCTGCTGTCTGTCCGGGATCGTGCCAACATTCTCCTGCTGGAACACATCTCAGCCCGCTCCGGCGCGGATCGCATTCAGGGCTTCAAGGACACCATTGCAGGGCATGAGGGCTTTGTCATTCTGGGTTCCGGCGAATCGGATGGGCAAATCGAAAACGCCATGCCGGTGATGGAGCAGCTTCTGCGGCAGTATCCGGATGCCGATGTCCTGATGGCACTGAATGACCCCAGCGTCTTCGGCGGACTGGCGGCGATTCAGGGAGCAGGCCTGTCGGATCGGTTTTTGGTGTACAGTGTGGATGGCTCCCCGGAAGGAAAGGCCATGGTCAGCAGTGGCTTCCTCACGGCAACCTGCGCCCAGTTCCCCTCCCGGATTGCCGAGGAAGCGGTGAATCAGGCGTATGCCGCCATAGCTGGCGGCTGCGAACGCAGTGAGATCATCGTCCCGGTAGAGCTGTTGACAGAAGAAAATGTGGATCAATATGGGATAGATGGGTGGCAGTAATGAAAACAGAACGAAATCTGACAAACCTTGCTGTGGCGATGTTCGCACTGAACTTATCGATTCTCTCCTTTTATTCGTTGATCTGTGTGACCACCACTTTTCGGATATGTGACAGTTTGCGTGCACATGATTTTCTGACTTCTGTGCGGCAAATACCCCGCTATCCCTGGCAGATGCCGGTTCAATCCCTGGGCTTGTATGCTGTGCTGTTCGGGGTGAGTTTTTTCAAGATTTTCCGTCCTATAGAGTATTTTCCCTTGCGGGTTTTTGTCTGCGCTGCAGAAATCGCCCTGTGCGCTGGAATTATTGTCTCTTTGAATTTCTATTACAGCGGTGTGGCCCTGCTTGTACTTGCTGACCTCGTTCACTATATGCGCAGCAATCGGATGCGGCTGTGTTTTATCGTCATACTCAGCCTGATGTTTGCCTTTGGCCGCTATGAGATCGTGGAACAGTTCACAAAGAGCATCTCCTTTGGAGCCTACCTCGGATACTATAACCCGATGATCCAGAGCTGCTTTACCGGCTTGGAAAGTCTGATGGTCTGTCTGAACATTATCCTGTTTGTTCTCTATATGATTCTGCTGTTTACCAGCCAGAAAGAAGAAAACGCCCGCATTCGCAAGCTGAATGAACAGCTGAATCAGGCCAACGACCAGCTTCGGGATTATGCTGTAAACATGGAGCGCATGACGCAGATGCGGGAACGAAACCGGCTGGCCCGGGAGATTCACGATACCCTGGGACATACCCTTACCGGCATCATCATGGGGGCAGACGCGGGACTGGCTCTAATGGATGTTGCCCCGGAGGAATCCAGGAAACGGATACAGGTTGTCGCCCAGTCCGCCCGTGACGGACTGACGGATGTGCGCCGCTCCATCAAAGCACTGAGGCCTGACGCGTTGGAGCGTTCCTCTCTCGCGGAGGCGCTGGAGGGGATGATCGGGAATTTCCGCCTCACTACATCCGCACAAATTGCCTATTATCAGGAGGCAGGAAAGCTGAATCTGGATTCGGACGAAGAGGACGCGCTGTATCGGGTTGTGCAGGAGGGACTGACGAACGCCGTCCGTCATGGCAGGGCTGACCGCATTTCCGTCCGGGTCACGAGAACCGGGGATTTGGTCACTGTCAGCATCCGGGACAACGGCACCGGCTGCGCAAAGCTGGAGGAAGGCTTTGGACTGCGCCACATGCGGGAACGACTGAATATGCTGGGCGGCACCCTGTCCTATGGGAATCTGGATTCGGATGCACAAGACGGATACACAGGCTTTTTCATTACTGTGGGCTTGCCCATCAGAAACAAAAAGGGGGAGTAATCTGTGATTAAGGTTTTGATTGTAGACGATCAAGAGTTATTTCGCGAGAGCTTAAAGGTAGTTCTGAGTGTCAGCGAAAATATCCGGGTGACCGACGCAGTATCCGGTGTATCCCAAGCGCTGAAAAGCGCGGAGCAGGAACGCCCGGATGTGGTTCTGATGGATATCCGTATGCCCGGCATGGACGGCGTGGAGGGAACCAGGCTGTTCAAAAAGCGGCGGCCGGATGTGAAGATCATTGTCCTTACCACCTTTGATGATGACGAATACATATTCGGGGCGCTGAAAAATGGAGCAAGCGGTTACCTTCTGAAAGGAAGCAGCATTGCCAAATTGTCTGAGAGCATCCGAATCGCCTATGAGGACGGCGCGATTATCACGCCCACAGTAGCCACAAAGGTGATCCAGCAGTTTTCCCACATGGCAAAAGGCTCCTCCCGACTCCAGGTGGACAAAGAAGCCGTCAAGGATATCAGCAGGAGCGAATGGCAGATCATCCAGACCGTGGGGAGCGGAATGTCCAATAAAGAGATTGCCCAGGAGCTTTCCCTATCCGAAGGGACAGTTCGCAACTCCATCAGCAACATCCTGTTCAAGCTGGGTCTGCGGGATCGTACACAGCTGGCAATCTGGGCCGTACAAACCGGGGCGGTGAATCGACCGCTATGAAAAAACGGTTTCTAAAACGATATGCGGCGGCACTGCTGATCCTGATGCTGTGCCTTTGCCTAACGGGGTGCGTTGGCAATCAGGAAACCGTACTCACCATCGGCGTGTATTCGGGAAGCTACTGGAATACACCCAATGGAAATTGCTATCAAATTCTGGACGATGTCATCACCTTATTTGAGCAGTCACATCCCGGTGTGAAAGTGGAGTATGTCAGCGGCATTCCCGCAGACGATTACAGCGAGTGGCTGTCGGGGCAAATTCTGAAGGGGACAGAACCGGATTTGTACTTTGTGCTCCCGGAGGATTTTGATCTTCTGGTATCTTCCGGGGCACTGGCGCAATTGGATGAACGGATTGTCGGCGATCCGGCGTTTGACACATCTGCCTATTATGAGCCCTGTCTGCGCTCAGGGCAGTCCGAAGGCCGCCAGTACGCCCTGCCCCACGAGAGCGTTCCCACCATCATGTTCGTAAATAAGACGCTGCTGGAAGCCAACGGTATTGATATGCCGGACAATGATTGGACCTGGGACGATTTTTACAGCATCTGCCAGCAGATCACCAATGTGGATCAGTGCCAGTACGGCGTATATGGCTACTCCTGGCTGGATGCCATGTATTCCAACGGTGCATCATTGTTTTCTGAAGACGGGCGAAGCTGCTATCTGGCTGAGGATACTGTCCAGCAGGCCATTCAATTTACAAAGCGGCTGGGGGAACTGAACGGTGGCTACAGTGTTTCCGTTCGGGACTTCGATTTGGGACGGGTAGCCTTCCGGCCCCTCCTTTACTCGGAATACCGGGCCTATCAGCCCTATCCCTGGCGGGTAAAGAAATACTCTGCTTTTCAGTGGGACTGTGTCAGTATGCCCGCGGGCCCTTCCGGCTCCAATATTTCTGAGCTTCACACCATGATGCTGGGCATCAGTTCCCGCACCCGCCACGAGGAACTTGCCTGGGAATTATGTAAACTATTGTCCATAGACGAGAATGTGCAGCGGGAGCTTTACACCCATTCTCATGGCATTTCTCCACTCCCCGCTGTTGCGGAGGATCCCGAGCTGCTGCTCCAGATTCACCATGACATCCCAGAAGCCAGTGGCTTCTCCCCTGAGATGATTCACCGTATTATGAGCAACGCCGTGGTTGCACCCAGATTCGATGCGTACAGCCAGGCGATGATTATGGTGGAGAGCGCGATACAGGAGGCAGAAAGCAATCAGCTTGGACAGAGTGGGATGCTCATTGCCCAGAGTGACATCAACATTTTTCTGAACAAATCATAGCGTTTTTTGCAGAGCAAGGGCCTGCCTGAAAAATCCAGGCAGGCCCTTGCTCTGCGTTTTGCATAAAAAACAGGAGTTGGTTTTTCCAAATTCGATAGACAATTTGGAAAATCGGAAAAAACATGACAAATGTAATCTGTAACTTATGACAAACGGCACTGTATATAATCTGCATTTTTTGTATCATATAGACAGATATTTGTTAAGCGACAGAGCGAATAGAAGGGGGGGCGGTGCAATCGGATGCGTACCTATTCTATCGTTTTCCTGGACATTGATGGAACCCTGCTGGACTCCCGGCATCAGATTATGCCCTGCACCCTCAATCGTCTGCAATATCTGCACAGGCGAAATGTCCCCATCATCCTGTGCTCGGCACGCTCACCCGGCGGTGTGAATCTGATAGCCAAACAGGTAGGCCTGCACAGCCCGGTGGCCTGCTACAACGGCGGACTGGTTTACGACGAAAACAGCACCATACTGCGGGATGTGGGAATCAACACCCAACTGGCAGTGGAGTTCCAGCGGTTTGTCTCAGAACGGTTTCCTGAGTTGGTGGTAAGTGCCTATCTGTACGATGTCTGGCTGGCAGAAGATCCCCAGCACCCATTGATTCAGCAGGAGGCGGATATTTCCCAGTGCACCCCGCTGAAAAGCGCTCTGGAGAAGGCCGCGGATGCCGCGCCCCACATCCACAAACTGCTGTGTATCGGTGACGCGACACAAATACGTGCTTTGCAGAATGAGATTCCACGGTATTTCCCCCAGCTGATGGCCCTGCGCTCGAAAGCCACCTATCTGGAGATTCTCTCCCCGAAAAGCACCAAGCACAGCGCGGTGCAGGTGCTGCTGGCGCACTACAGTTTGGGTGCGGAGGATGCAGTGGCATTCGGTGACAACGATGTGGACATCGATATGCTCCAATACTGCGGGCTGGGTATCGCCATGGGAAATGCTCCAAGACAGGTAAAGGAAGCGGCGGATTATGTGACAGCTTCCAATGACGAGGAGGGTGTCTACATCGCGCTGAACGGTCTGCGTCTGAAAGCGCCGGGCACTGACAAAAAGCCAGAGAAGGCGCGATGAGCATATTTTTCCCTGGAATAGAGGAATTAAAGGAGGTTGCATATGGAAGATTCTATCATTCTCCAAATGCGGGAAATCGTCAAGGAGTTTCCGGGCGTTCGCGCACTGGACGGCGTAACGCTGGAAGTGCGGCGGGGTGAGATCCATTCTATCTGCGGCGAAAATGGCGCAGGAAAATCCACCCTGATGAAAGTCTTGTCCGGTGTCTACCCATACGGTTCTTACGAGGGCCAGATTTTCTACATGGGAGAAGAAGCCAAGTTCAAAAACATCAAGGAATCGGAAAACGCCGGAATCGTCATCATCCATCAGGAGCTGACCATGATCCCCGAACTTTCCATTACCGAGAATATTTTTATGGGCAATGAGATCGTAAAGCACGGCCTCATTGACTGGGAGGAAGCCCGTCAGCGGACCATGGAATTGATGGAGCGTGTGGGTCTGAATCTGAATCCCAATACCCTCATCAAAAATCTGGGTGTGGGCCAGCAGCAGCTGGTGGAAATTGCAAAGGCATTGTCCAAGAATGTCAAGCTGTTGATCCTGGATGAGCCCACTTCTGCTCTGAATGAGGCTGATTCTGCCAATCTTCTGGAGCTGATGCGGGGCCTGAAGAGCAAGGGCATCACCTGTATCATGATCTCCCACAAGCTCAATGAAATCGCGGCGATCTCGGATGCCGTTACCGTCATTCGAGACGGACGCACCGTGGAGACCTACCCGGTGGAAGCAGGCCATGTGGATGAGGACCGGATCATCAGTTCCATGGTAGGCCGCGCTATCGAGAACCGCTATCCGCCCCATGAGTCCCACCCCGGCGAGATTATCTTTGAGGTATCCGACTGGTGCGTGGAGGATCCCAATGTCCCGGGCAGAATGGTCTGTAAAAACTCCGAATTCCATGTCCGTGCCGGCGAGGTCGTGGGTTTTGCCGGCCTGATGGGCGCAGGACGGACTGAACTGATGCGCTCCATCTTCGGACACAATTACGGCGTTTTCCACGGCGGTACCGTGAAAATGAAAGGTCAGGAGCTAGCTCTCCCTTCCGTTTCCGCTGCCATTGAAGCAGGCATCGCCTATGTTCCCGAAGACCGGAAGAACTTGGGACTCAATCTGCTGGACAGCATCCGGATGACGATTGTATCAGCAAACCTGAAGGCAATCTTAAGAGGCAGACTTCTGGATTCTGACAAGGAACTGCAGGCAGCTGAGCAGAGCAGAAAAGCCCTCCGGGTCAAAACAAGCTCCGTGGATGCCGGTGTGACAACTCTGTCCGGCGGCAACCAGCAGAAAGTGGTTCTGGGTAAGTGGATGTTTACGGAGCCGGAGGTTCTGATTCTTGATGAACCTACCCGGGGCATCGATGTCGGTGCCAAGTACGAGATTTACCGCCTGATCCATGAGATGGCGGATCAGGGCAAGGCCGTGATCCTGGTCTCTTCGGAGCTGCCGGAACTGCTGGGTATGTCGGATCGCATCTATACCATCTGTGAAGGAAGCATCACGGGTGTGATAGACAGCAAGGACGCAGATCAGGAAAAGTTGATGCGGTTGATGACAACAACATCTGACACAAAATCATAATGAAGGAAAGGATGGAATCGTCTTATGAACAAAATCAAAAAAGTGTTGGGAGACGACCTGCATAAATACACGATGGTAATCGCGTTGATTGCACTGATCGTTTTCTTCAATATTGCCTCGGGCGGAAAAATGATTACCCCCTCCAATTTCCAGAATCTTTTGTCTGGTAATGCGTATGTGCTGATTCTGGCCATCGGTATGCTGATGGTCATCGTCATCGGCCAGATCGACTTGTCCGTTGGTTCCGTTGCCGGTTTCTGCGGAATGGTCATGGCCATCGCATTCCAGAAATGGAATTTCCCCTGGTGGGCAGCGGTGCTGCTGGGCATGGGAATCGGTGTGCTGATTGGCGCATGGAACGGCTTCTGGGTGGCAAAGATGGGTATTCCCGGTTTTATCACTACCTTGGGCAGCATGATGATTTTCCGCGGTGCGGTCATCTGGATTTCCCACTCTATCTCCGTCCCCGCTCCTTCGGAACTGAAATGGTTCGGTGCCGGTCATCTGCCTGAGTGGGGTCCTGCCTTTACGGGAATGAACAACTCCACGCTGCTGCTGGGCATCTTCGCCATCGCATTTGTCATCTACGCACAGCTTCGCCAGCACGCTCGTGTAAATGAACTGCATACAAATAAGGAGCCCCTGTGGCCTGTTGTAATCCGAATCGTACTGGGTACGGGTGTAATCGGTTATCTGACCTGGCTGTTTGGCACCGGACGTCCCGGTACCTCCTTCCCAATCCCCGGCCTGATTCTGGTGGTTCTGGTGATGATCTATCACACCATCACCCAGAAAACCAGATTTGGACGCCATATCTACGCAGTGGGCGGTAATAAGAACGCTGCGGCCCTGTCCGGCGTCAACGTGCAGAAGACCTATTTCCTGACTATGCTGAATATGTCCTTCCTGGCTGCACTGGCTGGCATTATGTTTGTGGGACGATCCACTGCGGCAGGCCCCTCCGATGGTACCAGCTGGGAGATGGATGCCATTGCATCTGTCTACATTGGCGGTGCAGCCGTATCCGGCGGTGTGGGTACCATTATGGCTACCATGGTCGGCGGTATGATGATGGCAGTTCTGAACTCCGGCCTGATGCTGCTGGGTGTGGGTGCCGACAAGACCCAGGTTATCAAGGGCTTGGTTCTGATGGCAGCAGTTGCCTTCGACGTGTACAATAAGCGTCCCGGACACGTCTCCATTACGAAGCGCCTGTTTAACAGGAACAGTGCCGAAAACAAAGAAGGTTCCCCTGCTGACAAAAAATCCTGAGGTTTTTTTGCAGCCGGGCCTTAATAAAAAACCAAATACACAATAGTAGGAGGAAAAAACAATGAAAAAACTGTTCGCATTGCTCTTGGCGCTGGTTATGGTTCTGTCCATGACTGCCTGCGGCGGCGGTCGTACCGAACCTGCTCCCGCAGCGACTACCCCCGCTGCAAAGCCCGCTGAGGCCAACAGCAGCACTGAGGCTCCCGCTGCAGCCGGCGGCTTTGAGGCCGACGCCACCATCGGTGTCTCCCTGCCCTGGCTGGGCACCCAGAACTGGAAAGAGGCCGAAGAAATGTTCAAATCTGAGCTGGAAGCTGCCGGCTTCAAGCCCATCATCCAGGCTGCTGACAATAAGGTTCCCACGCAGCAGCAGCAGATCGAATCCATGATTCAGAACGGCGCCAAGGTTATCGTTGTTGGCCCCATCGATGGCACCCAGCTGGGCGCTGTCCTGGAAGAGGCCAAGGCTGCCGGCGTTTATGTCATTGGTTATGACCGCCTCCTGGAGAATACCACCGGCGTTGACGGTGTTGTTCAGTTCGGCAGCGTCAAGACCGGTGAACTGCAGGCCCAGGCTCTGCTGGATGGTCTGAAGGCAATGAAGGGTGAGGGTCCCTGGAACATCGAGCTGTTCGGCGGCGGCCCCGCTGACCCCAATGCTCCCAACTTCTTCAAGGGCGCTATGAGCGTTCTGCAGCCCCTGATCGACGACGGCACGCTGACCGTTGTTTCCGGCCAGACTGACTTCACCCAGTGCGCTACCATGGACTGGGACAACTCCAAGGCACAGGCAAGAATGGACTCCCTGCTGTCCGGCTTCTACTCTGACAAGGAAATTCACGGTGTCCTGTCTCCCAACGACGGCATCGCCCGTGCGATCATCACCTCCTGCGAGCAGGCCGGTCAGGAGATTCCCGCTATCTCCGGTCTGGACGCTGAGAACGAGTCCGTTGAGTGGGTCTGGTCCGGTCGTCAGTACTCCACCATTGCAAAGCCCACCGATGCTCTGGTTGCTCAGACTATCGAGATCATCAAGTCCCTGCAGGCAGGCAACGGCATGCCCGCTACCGATGTTCAGGTGAAAAATGGCAAGATCGATGTTCTCGTCTACGAGCTGCCCCCCGTCGTGGTCACCAAGGACAATGCTAAGGAAGTCTTTGCCAACGATCCCGGCCGTCTGGCACTGCTGAAGTAAGAACCGTATCAAAACATGACAAGGCGGCGGAAGGATTTCCTTCCGCCGCCTCAATATATCTGTCATCTGATTGCGGCAAACCCTCTGGAGATCACCATAGCAGATGATCGACCCAGGGGTGCGTTTTGGAATGAATGCCCACAATTCATTTTTTCTTTGTGGGTACGCATTCCAAAACGCATCTGGGATTCCAAAGGGATGGCAAATTCCTTTGGCTCTGGGTTTCCAATAGGGGCGAGAGCACCCTGTTGGCTGAGGATTCCAAAGGGGACAGCGTTCCCTTGGCAGTGGTTTCCAAAGGCGGCGGCGCTGCCTTGGCAGGAAGAATCCAATGAAACCGGCGGTTTCGTGGCACACGACTTTGTGCGCAAAGTCTAGTGTGTTATACCTTTGGAGACCGTGGGTGGCGGAAAGGGGTTGTTCGGGGGAGGAACAAGCAATTTCAGCCAGCCACAGAACAGGCGGATTCTGCGTCCTCCCGGACGAGAAGCCCAGGAGTTTGCGATAGCAGAATCCGCCTGTTCGGGTATAGGTGGTACAGCGGAGCGGAGAGAATTTCGGAAGAAATTCTTGGAGCGCAGCAGCATCACCGGGGGAGCCAAAGGGATATCATCCCCCGTCCCGCCGCAGCGACACTGCTCTCTCTCGCTACTCCTCAAATGAAATCACCGTTTCTTTCGGCAGCTTCTCATTCTGACAATTCAAAAGATAGGAGATTGCGTACTTGGCAAAAGGCTGTGAATTCATTTTGTCCCAGTCTGCCAGTCGGATGATTTCTGCCGTTTTGTTTTCAAAGTCAAACTGAATCTCACCCCATTCGCCGTCGCTGTCTGCCTGATACAGGTAGGTCGCGGCGGTGATTTTTTCTTTTCGCTTTTTCTGGCGCTTGCATTTCAAAACGATTGTATGAAAGAGGCCATCCTCAATCAGCAGCTGCGCCAGCTTCTGTACCGCTTTCTTGTATGCCCGTTCTGCACCGCTGGCTGTGGAGCCTTCAAACATCGCTGCCAGATCCTCCCATGTGGGACGGCGGCCCAGGGGCAGCACACAGCGGCAGTCCATGCAAACTGCCATGTGCCGCTCAATCAGAATCTGAGAACGGTAATCCAGTTTGCTGTGCGCGCGCTGGACAGCACCACCCCAGGAGCTGTCCCAGAGCATGGCGTTGTACACGCCACCGGCATCCCGGCTCAAATCCTCACCATCGTCCTCGGTGATATCCTCATCAAAATCCTCGCTGAATTCCCTGTCGCGCTCACGGAGAATGGTATCATAGATAGAAACGTTGCCCCGATTCTTGCGGGCTGCGGTGAGGTAATCCTCCGCCGTCTTTTTGGTGCAGCCGGTTTTCCCCATGAAAGCCGCAATGGTTTTCCTCCGGGAATCCCTCGCCTTATTATAGAGCCACGCGATGCCCCGGACGGTTTTGTACTCGTCCAGATTTTTGAAGGAGCCGGATTCCTCATAGCGGCGGCAGTTGAGAATGGCGTTGCCAATATCGTAGTAGGCATAGGTCAGAAAGTCTGCACCCTTGTCGGGATCATACCCCGGACAGCAATCCACAATCGCGGACACGCAGTTCAGTTTGTAATCCAGCAGACGAACCGGGTCATAAGCGTACAGTCCCTCACGGTGGAAGAAGCGGTAGATGCGACCATTCAGTATTTTCTCAATGTGGTGGAGATAAAAGCAGACATACAGAAGATTGTGCTCCCGGTTTGCCATGACGATGTATTGATTGATATCCTCCACAGCCAGCGGCTCCGGAGATATCTGAAAGGCGTGCTCTGCCTCAAACCGGGTCACGTTCTTTTCCAGACACTGGAAACCATATTTGGTGGTGTACCTTTCTGCTAACTTGGGCATGGGACACCTCCTTCCTCTGTTTCAGAATCACAGGAGAGCTTTGGCTTCCGCCTCCAAGGCATCCAGCTCCATCTCCTGAATGTATTTCCCATTGGCGTAACGGACACTATGCTCAGCCCTCTGCATTTTATCTTTCGCCAGCTTCTTCATCAGCTTTGCAAGCTCTGGATCGATACGATTTCTTTTTATCCGACGATTAATGGAGTTCATGCGTTTTTTATAAAGCGCGATATAGGGATGATCCTTAGCACTCTCCCGTTCCTTTCGGCCTTTCAGATTCCCAACCTGTCTGCAGCTTCTGTGCCGCTTATCTCCGGGAGCATAGCCGTTGCAGTATTTTGTTGGTCTGGCATTGATGGTCAGAAACCAGCGCCCGCAGGTTCGGCACTTTTTTGGAGCGTGTCCTACACACAGTCCTTCATACAGATCGGAGCGGAACATACCCACGAAGGAAACGTAGATTATGTGCTTTGCGATTACCGGCGTATTGCTGTCAGGCCGCAGCAGTGTTGTGTATTGGGTGGTGGCGTTGGTCATTGCCATCCAGGCGGCATTGTTCTCAAATTTTTCAATCTTCGGGAAGCACTCCCCAAAGAGAGTAGCAATGTTCTGGGGCGTTCGCTTGAATCCGGGATCGTTCAGCTTCTCCGCAAAGGCAAACATGGTTTGCTGATATTGCTCCAAAGAATATCCCAACTGCGCCAGCACCGGCAGCGTCCGAAGCAGGGTTTTGCCCTGTTCATATTTTGGGTCCGACAGAATGTCCAGAGTGCTGCCGCCAAAGACAGCGCTGTATTCGATTGCGTTGTTCAGGTATGCCTCCGAGAAAATCCGCTCAATTCGACTTTCCACATCGGGCAAATCCATATAGGAAAAGGGCTTCACATCTTTCAGAAGCTTCGCAATCTGCTGGGCGCTTTCCCGCCCCGCCGAAAGCAGTGCAGGATTCCCGGGACCGAAAGTAAGAGCGTTTATCAGCGCATACTGCACCGTACATAGTTCTTTCAGCTTCACAATCACTTCGGCTGGGATATTCAGGGCGTCACAGCCAATGGTTCCGCAAGGGAAGCTTTTCCCGGAGTAGAAAGCCAGTCCGTTCCAGAAGTCAAGAGATACCGCATCGTTTGTATTCATCATCCAACCCTCCAAAATTGTTTTCGCTCATTATAGCACATATGTTCTATAATTGGAAGAGGGTTTGTCCTGTTTTTTGAAATGGGCTTGTCCTGCGATTAGCCTGTTTTTTGAAAATTTCCCCATAACCATAGTGAGGAGGTAAGATGCCTGCCAACCCCAGCGGGTATTTTTCTTCCCAATATTTTTATGGAGGCAAGATAATGCGCGTATTTGAAACCATCAAGGCAGCTGTCACACCGATGCAAGCTGCCGAACACTATGGGCTGCGGGTTCTGCCAAACGGCATGACCTGCTGCCCATTCCACAAGGATCGGCACCCCAGCATGAAGCTGAACAAAGATTACTTCTTCTGCTTCGGCTGCGGAGCCAGCGGGGATGTCATAGACTTCACCGCAAGGCTATTCGGCATCAGCCTTAAGGATGCCGCAGAAAAACTCGCCGCTGATTTTAGCATCAATCCCAGACCGCCAGAACAATCGGAGATTCCCAACTGCCATGCAGAGCCAACCCGGGACAGGGAGCGGCTCTGTGTTTGCGTTTTGCAGGAATATCTCCGGCACCTTCGTATCTGGCAGCTGCGGTATCGTCCTGAGAAGCCGGGTTACCCCATTCATCCCCGCTTTGCCGAGGCGATGAAGGCACTGCCCACGGTAAACCATCTTCTCGACTGCCTGCTGGGAAATGATCTGCTTCTGGCAGAAAAGACGGCGGAAATGCTCTGCGAGGAGGGATACACCCGGCGGCTGTCCGAATATCTCGGGACACTATCTGAGAAAGAGGGGGACTGCGCATGAGCGGTACGCCGGAATGGCTGGATGACAAGGGGAAGATCATTGAGCACAAATACTGCCAGTGCTTTCTGGAACAGCACCCCCTGCTCAGC
>DVJG01000198.1 GCA_018710805.1 Candidatus Faecousia faecipullorum | reverse complement strand
TCCACCTTGGAAAAATACGCCATGGCCTTGGCGCAGTCCAGGGTGTCCCCTGTGCCTATGGCCGCCACCAGGTCCGGGTGGAAGGCCCGGAGCTTCCCGGCCCCCTGGGCGGCGGTTTCCACCGTGGGCTTGGGGTCCACGGGAAAGTAGGCCGCCTCCCGGCATCGGGCCCGGGCCGCCGCGGCCTTGGCGGCACCGCTTTTGAAAAGCGCCGTGTCCGTCACCACGAACAGCCGCCTGGCTCCGAAGGTCTCCAGGGCTCCCAGGGAGCCGGGCCCGGAAAAAATCCGGACCGGGCACATAAATTCCTCCACCGTCGTGCACCTCCCTGGTTGTTTATAAATATGGAAGGGCTGCCGCCAATGGTCAGCCACTACCCCCAGTATCTCCCACCTGGGGCAAATCATGTATGGTCCCAGGCATTCTCTCCCGGCTTTTTGCATAGGCTAGTTCAGACAAGGAGGGATGCCCATGGAGGATGCCAAACTGCCCCACAGTCTGCAGCTTTCCGACCGGAAAAAACTCACCATGACCGGGGTGGAGGAGGTAGTGAGCTTCGACGATACCGCCGTGGTCCTGCACACCAGCCTCGGCACCCTGGTGGTCCAGGGCCGGGACCTGAAGCTCAAGAAGCTCTCCCAGGACGGAGGCCAGGTGGCGGTGGAGGGGGAAATCTCCGCTCTGGGCTACCAGGAGCCCCGGGCCGAAGGGTGGCTTCGGCGGTTTCTGGGATGACCCCGGTCACAGCGGCCCGGTATCTCGCCTGCTCCCTGGCCCTGGGGGCAGGACTGGGGCTGTATTTTGAATTCCTGACGCCCTTCGCCCGGAAGTTCCGGACCCTGGGAGACCTGCTCTTTCTCCTGGGGGCGGTGTATGCCTGGGTGTATCTTGCCTTCGGGGTCTGCGGCGGGGACCTGCGGATGGGCTGCTTCTGGGGCCTCATTCTGGGGGGCGTTGCCTGGCACGGCCTTTTCGGCAGGGCTCTGGAGCCCATTTTCGCCTGGTTTTGGGCCATGGTTTCCAGAATTTGGGGGGTAATCTGGGTTCCCGGAAAAATAATTTGCCATTTTGGAAAAATTTTGTTTGCATCCTGGGGAAAATGGGGTACAATAATGCTGAGTTACTTTAAGCCCGCCCAGAACCCCGGAGGAGATCGCCATGGAGAAAAAAGAAAACGTAAAGAAAATCGGAAAAGTGACCCTTCGGCCAAGTCCCCTGGCGCTGAAGGTGGCGCTGACCCTGCTCATTGTCTTTTCCATGGGCGCCCTGACCGCTCTGCGGTGGGTACACCTGAATCTGCGGCAGGAGATCAGCGATATGCGGCAGGAAGCCGCCGCCATCGAAACCGAAAACGAAAAGCTCCAGGATCAGATCGGCGCCCTGGGCTCCGTGAACAGCATTGAGGACATCGCAGAAGAAGAGCTGGGCCTGGTGGACCCCCACACGGTGCTCATCGACCCCATTGGCAGCGCCGAATAACCCCCAAGGCAGGAATTGACACACATTTCGGGCAGCGCCCGAGGAATAAAATGGAGGAAGCAAATTTTTCATGGAATTAACCGTAGGAACCATTCTGGAAGGAAAAGTCAAGTCTATCACCAATTTCGGCGCATTCATTGCCCTGCCGGAAAACAAGACCGGCATGGTACATATCTCTGAGGTGGCCAATGCCTACGTCAGCGACATTCGCCAGCATCTGACCGAAGGTCAGGATGTGAAGGTCATGGTCATCGCCGCCGAGGGCGGAAAGATCAACCTCTCCATCAAGCGCCTGGAGCCCAAGCCCCAGCGGGAAGGAAGCCGTCCGGGCTTCCGCAATAACGCCCCCCGTCGGGACGGCCCCTCCGGAGAGGGCTTCCGGAGCCCCCGGACCCCGGTCCAGCCTGCGGCTCCCAAAACCGCGGACCAGATCTTCGAGGAAAAGCTCAAAGCCTTCATGACCGAATCGGACTCGAAACTTGCTTCCGTGAAAGCCTACGCCGACCATAAGAGCAGAAGCCGCAGAAGAGGCGGCTGAGATTCACAAGACCGACGCATACGGGAGGGGCAAGCCCCTCCCATAACGTATTACACGGAAACTGTCAGGAGAAACCATGAAAACAGTCGTCATCACCGGCGGATCCCGGGGCATCGGGGCGGCGGCAGTGGAACGGTTCGCCGCCAAAGGCCACCGGGTCTATTTTTTGTACGAGAAAAACCACGCCGCGGCAAAAGCCGTGGCGGAAAAAACCGGCGCCACGGCCATCTGCTGCGACGTTTCCGACGGCGCCGCGGTGAAGGCGGCCTTCCGGCAGATTCCCGATGTGGACGTGCTCATCTGCAACGCGGGCATTTCTATGTTCGGGTTACTGTCAGACCTGCCCCAGGCCGACTGGGACCGGATCTTCGCCGTGAACGTAGGGGGCGTGTACCACTGCGTCCAGGCCGCCATGCCCTTTTTCCTGAAAAAACAGGCAGGGGCCATTGTCACCGTGTCCAGTATGTGGGGCCAGGTGGGGGCATCCTGCGAGGCGGCGTACTCCGCAACGAAGGGGGCCGTCATTGCCCTGACAAAGGCCCTGGCCAAGGAGCTGGGCCCCAGCGGCATCCGGGTCAACTGCGTGGCGCCGGGGGTCATCCTCACGGATATGTGCGCCAATATTGACCCCGATATCCTGAACGGTCTGGCGGAAGACTCCCCTCTGGGCCGCAACGGAAGCCCCCGGGATGTGGCTGCGGCCATGGAATACCTGGCGGAGGCAAGCTTCGTCACCGGAGAGGTCCTCAGCGTAAACGGCGGATTTGTTATATAAAGGAGAAACTACCATGAAAATTGCCATCGGATGCGACCACGGCGCTCTGGCGCTGAAAAACAAGCTGATTTCCCACCTGGAAAAGGCGGGGTATGAAGTCAAGGACTTCGGGACCTGCTCTTCCGACAACTGCGACTATCCGGACTATGCCGGCGCCGCCGCCAAGGCTGTGGCCTCCGGGGAATGCCAGAAGGGCATTGTGCTGTGCACCACGGGCATCGGCGTTTCCATTGCCGCCAACAAGGTCCGTGGCATTCGCTGCGCCCTGCTTACGGACACCTGGTCCGCCAAAATGACCAGGCTTCACAACGACACCAACATGATGGCCCTGGGAGCCGGGGTGGTGGGGGAGAATCTGGCCCTGGAAATCGCCGACACCTGGCTTAACACGGAGTTTTCCGGTGAGGCACGGCATCAGCGGCGCATCCAAAAGGTCATGGACCTGGAGAAGGAATAATTTTACGGACGGCACCGCAAAAGCGGTGCCGTCCATTTTTGTGAAACGGCCTGTCTTTGGAAGAAGGGAGCCGCCGGAAGCTTCCCCCGGAAGGGATGCCTCCCAGGCCGCCCCGTCCCGGAAAATGCGCCGTTTTCTCGTCAATTTGCCCAGTTTCTCCCGGAGCTGACGCGCAATAATGTGCCGAAAAACAACAAATATTTGTTTACTTTCTAACCTTGTTGTGGTAAAATGTATTTGGTGAAAGTTGGGATTTCCCATAGCTTTCCCAAGAATCGTTGTGATTGCGGTTTTTGCCGCATACCTTACTATAATAGGAGGCAAATTTTATGAGCATCGATCTAACCAAGTATGGCATCTCCGGCACCACCGAGATCGTCCACAACCCCTCTTACGAGGTCCTCTTCGCTGAGGAGACCAAGCCCGGTCTCGAAGGCTACGAGGTGGGCACTGTCACCGAGCTGGGCGCCGTCAATGTCATGACCGGTATCTATACCGGACGTTCCCCCAAAGACAAGTTCATCGTCATGGACGAGAACTCCAAGGACACCGTGTGGTGGACCTCCGACGAGTTCAAGAACGACAATAAGCCCGCTTCCCAGGAAGCCTGGAAGGCCTGCAAGGAGTTGGCTCTGAAGGAACTGTCCAACAAGAAGCTGTACGTTATGGACGTCTTCTGCGGCGCCAACCACGACACCCGCATGGCCATCCGTTTCATCATGGAAGTGGCATGGCAGGCTCACTTTGTCAAGAACATGTTCATCCAGCCCACCGAGGAAGAGCTTGCTAACTTCGAGCCCGACTTTGTCTCCTACAACGCCTCCAAGGCCAAGGTTGAGAACTTCAAGGAGCTGGGCCTGAACTCCGAGACCGCCGCCATCTTCAACATCACCTCCCGTGAGCAGGTCATCCTGAACACCTGGTACGGCGGCGAGATGAAGAAGGGCATGTTCTCCATGATGAACTACTACCTGCCCCTGAAGGGCATGGCCTCCATGCACTGCTCCGCCAACACCGACATGGAGGGCAAGAACACCGCCCTGTTCTTCGGCCTGTCCGGCACCGGCAAGACCACCCTGTCCACCGACCCCAAGCGTCTGCTCATCGGCGACGACGAGCACGGCTGGGACGACAACGGTG
>DVJG01000197.1 GCA_018710805.1 Candidatus Faecousia faecipullorum | reverse complement strand
GTGTACCTGGCAGAAAACACTTCTCAGACTGCAAGTGTGGAATTTGTCCCCCATCGGGGGACAAATTATGCGCGCAGCAGGCTGCCAGAGTTTGTCGGAAAAGCCCAAAGGGGTTTTTCGACAGTCTCAAGGGAGGGCTTTGGCCCTCCCTTATTTTTTCATTGTAATGTTCCGCTCTGATTCAGTACGGTGGTGGAGTACAGAAACAGCACGTCTTTTCCGGAAAAGTCCAGATATTCCTTTAAAAAGTCGCTTCGGATATAGCGGACGTCCACCAGGGTAATGCGGCGGTAGCCCTGCAGGAGCAGGGGCGCCATGCTGCTTCCGAAGGAATCCCGGAAGAGAATAAGCTCCCGGTCGGTGGCGGCGTTGGGATTTTCCACGGTCAAAAGGCTCTTGGCCCCCGAGAGGTAGACATCGTAAAGGTCCCGGCTTTGGAGCTTTTCCATATCGTATACAGGCCCGGTTTTTTCCGTCTCGTAGTCATAAACCGTGGCAGAATGCAACAGCGTGCTCTCTAAAATCGTGATTCTGTCCGGCGTCAGGGGCAGGGCCGCCTGTCCGTAGTAAACACCGTAAAAGGGATTTTCCAGGGTTTTCTCCGTGTAGTCCTCTGCCTTTGGCTCCGGAATGTTCAGTGCCTTGCAAATGGCCTGGGCCGTGGGAATCAGCGTCTCCTGCCGCCAGTGGGCGTCGGTGCGGTAGTAGCAGTCGGCAGTCAGGGTGTCCCGGAGGTCCAAAAAATCCGCCCAGGGAAGGTTTTCCTCCACCGCGGCGCAGAGGTCATCGTAGGAGATGCTCAGGTGGCCGCTTTCCGGCCCCAGGTAGGCATTCTTGTCCGGCACCAGGGCGAAGCAGATGGTTTCCGCATCCTGCAAGTACGTGTCGTGGATTTTCCCGAACAGCGTCAAGGCGTGGCGAAGGGATATTTCGTCCAGCGGATACTCCTGCTTCACGGCATGGCCCTCATAAAGATAAATGCCGTTCATGTCCTTCTGGCCCAGGAGCCCGGTGTGGACCACGGCTTTCAGGCCCCGGAAATTCCGGCGCAGGGGGAACTGGTCCACGGCATATTTTTCAAAGTCCCGCATAAAGTTTCCGTTTCCCAGGGTTTTAACCGTAATTTTCGGCATTTGGGCCAGAGCGCGGCGCTCATCGTCGGAAATCTTCTCCGGTGTGCGGAACCAGGAGCCCAGGGTCAGGCAGGCCCACAGGCTGAGCAGTATGAGAATCGTTGCTTTTTTCATAGACACCTCCTAGAACCGGAAATAGAGGAAGGGGCTGAAGGAACCATCCACCATATAGGCCGTGGCGGCGAGAAGCAGGAATACCCGCCAGATGAGCGCCAGCACTGGGCCAAGCTTTGTCCCGGCAAGGCGGTTTCCCAACATTTTGGGAAGAGGCGTAGCCCCCAGAATGCCAAGGACAAACAGTACAGCATAGCTTCTCAAATAATACCCGGTCTCCGCGGTGTACAGCGGCAGATTCCCGAAGCCAAACAGGCCCATGAAATCCCGTCCCGCTTCCGTGAGGCTCCCGGCGTTGAAGAGGACAAAGCTCAGCATGACAGCCAGAAGCACATAGCCATGACGCAGAACCTTTGGCAGCTTCTCCGCAAATCCACTGAACTTTTCCAGAAGAAGCAGGCAGGCAAAGAAGAGGCCCCAGAGCACAAAATTCCAGGCCGCCCCATGCCACAGTCCCGTAAGCATCCAAACCACGAGAATGTTCCGTACCCATTTCCACCGGCTCACCCGGCTGCCTCCCAGGGGAATATACACATAGTCCCGAAACCAGGAGCCCAGGCTCATGTGCCACCGCCGCCAAAACTCCGTGACGCTTTTGGATAGGTAGGGGTAGTCAAAGTTCTCCAGGAAGTGGAACCCAAAAATACGGCCCAGGCCGATGGCCATGTCGGAATAGCCGGAAAAGTCGAAGTAAATGTTTAGGGTAAACGCCGCGGCGTAGACCCAATAGAAAACCACCGACTGGTTTCCGCTCTCCCGGAAAATCCGGCAAAGAAGGGCGAATTGGTCTGCCAGCAGCACCTTTTTTCCCAGGCCTGTCAGGAAGCGGCCGAAGCCCTGGGAAAGATCGTCCCAGGATGTGCGCCGGCTGTCCAATTCTCTGGCCACGTCGGCATATCGGACAATGGGGCCTGCAATGAGCTGAGGAAACAGGGCCACGTAAGCGCCGAAGCTCACAAGGTTCTTTTGGGGCGGTACCTTGCCCCGGTACACATCCACAATGTAGCTCAGGCACTGGAAGGTGTAAAAGCTGATGCCCACAGGCAGGGCCAGCCGCAGCAAAGGCACCGACAGTCCGGTGACGCCGTTAAAGCTTTCAACAAAAAAGTCGGCATATTTGAAAAGCCCCAAAAGGCCAACGCTCACGGCAGCGGCAAATATGCAGAGGAATTTTCTCCCCTTCTGCCCTGCCCTGCCCATAGCCAGGCCGCAGAAATAGAAAAGGAGAATGGTAGCAATCATCAAAAACAGAAGCTTTGGCTCTCCCCAGCCATAGAAAACCAGGCTGAACAGGAGCAAAACAGCATTTTTCCCTGGTTTTGGCATGAGAAAGTGGGCAATCAGCACCACAGGGAGAAAGTAATATAAGAAGGGGATGCTGGAAAAAATCATCGCATTACCTCATAAAAAGGCAGCGGCATAGCCGCTGCCTCAGCTTGTCAAAAAAGCCTCGCAGAGTTTGCCGCCTGGGGCAGCAAATAAAATCCAATGCGTTTTCTGCCGGGGCGCGTACCTGGCGGAAAACACTTCTCAGGCTCCAAGTGTGGAATTTGTCCCCCATGGGGGACAAATTCTGCGCGCAGGAGACTGCAAAACACCTGTGAAAAAGCCTCAAAGAGGATTTTTCGCAGCCTTAGGTAGCGGCATAGCCGCTGCCTAAGATTCGGAATTATTTCAGAGTGAAGGTAGGCTCGCCGCCCACAACGCTTGCAAACGCATCCACATAGCTCTGGGCAGTGAGGTCCAGGCCGGTGTCCACCATGATGAACATGACCACGTCTCCGTAGCCCGCCACCATCACATCGTCAGCGCTGACGCAGATCCACTTCCGGGGGTCGATGCCGGCCTTCATGGCCTCGGCAACGGCCTTGGAATCGGCGCCCTCTGCCACCCGTACCGTCACCATGGAGAAGGCGATGGAACCAATCATGGACTCATAAACTGCAGCATCGGTGATATCCTCGGTGCTGTCAAGACCCGTGGCGTTTTTGATGCTCCAGAGGCCTTCTTCGCTGGTGTCCGTCAGGTCCAGGGTCATGGCAGTGCTCTGGATGCCTTCGGGAACTTCAGCGGCGATTTTGTTTGCCAGCTCCTCCATGGTGCCCTCATATTTCGGGGTGGTGGGCTGGGTTTCTTCGGGTTTCGCACCGCATCCGGCCAGCAAAGATGCCAGCATGGCGGCACAGAGCAAAATGGAAATCAGTTTCTTCATTGTCTTTCCTCCAAATGTTTTCGCTTTTTTTGATAAATAGCATACCCAAAGCGCAGGAGCAGAATACCTGCAAGAACTCCGCAGGTGTCAATTCCCACGTCCTTGAGACTTGAGACACGGCCGGGAACGAAGCGCTGGATGGTTTCGTCCAGTGAAGCTGCTCCGATGCCCAAGGCAAACGCCAGGGAGAGCGGTTTTTTCAGCATGGAAAACAGCCAGCAAAGCAGTACTCCCAGAGCCGTAAATTCCGTGAAATGGGCCAGTTTCCGGATAAAATGGCCTCCCGTTTCCTTTTCGGGACCCATGGGCAGAATCTTTGCCGCAATGTCCCGAACAAAGTCGCTGATGGCCCCGGAGACGTTCCCGGGCAGCATGGAATTGCCCCAAATGACCACGAGATTACAGGCGAGAAGGGCCGCGCACAGCCGCATTCGCTTGTCCGTGCGGGTCATGCCAGCACCCCCAGGTGTTCCAGCAGAATCTTGACCCCCAGCAAAATGAGAATGACGCCTCCTGCAATCTGGGCTTTCTTCTCAAATCGGCTGCCAAAGACGTTGCCAATCTGCACGCCCATGGCGGAGAGCAGAAAGGTGCAGACGCCAATGATGGCAACTGCCAGAAAGATGTTCACATTTCCCACCATAGCCAGGCTGATGCCCACGGCAAGGGCGTCAATGGAGGTGGCAACTGCCATTAGGAACATGGTTTTCATGCACATATCTGCATTCTTTTCCTGTCCCTCGTCCTTTTGGGACGCCTCCCGCAGCATATTCACGCCGATAATGCAAAGGAGCGCAAAGGCCACCCAATGGTCCACGCTTTCAATGGCCTGGGCAAACACTGCGCCCAGGAAAAAACCCAGAAGCGGCATAAGGGCCTGGAAGCCCCCGAACCACGCGCCGCAGGTAAATTTCGCCCGCCAGGTCGCCTTTTTCATGGCAAGGCCTTTGCAGACGGACACCGCAAAGGCATCCATGCTGAGACCCACTCCAAGCAGGAGCATTTCCGCAATTCCCATAAAAACCTCCGTAAGAAAAGCCCCAAAATCTGGCTTTCTCCGCTTTCCGGGATGGATTATAGCAAAATTCTACCTGCCCGTCAAGGCCGCCGACAAGAATTTACACTTCCTTCATTCTTAGCCAAGGTACTGTGCACACAGCCCGTGAATATCTCCCCTCAGCTTGTCAAAAATACCTTGGGATTGTCTAAGGGGAGAGGCAAGCCTCTCCCCAAGTGATTTTAAAGCAACATCATCGCCGCTTCGGTTATGAGAACGGCGGCGCTGGACCCCAGGGCCACCGTCATTAAGCTTTTTCCCCGGTATGCCAGGAACACCGCCGCAATCAGTGCAGCAGCGCCGCTTATCAGAGAAGCGGTGCTGCTGAGAATCGCCGGGAAGGTCATGGCGGTGAGGCAGCAATAGGGCACGTAGTGGAGAAAGGACCTTAAATAGCGGCTGCGAATGGGTTTGCGAAAGATGGTCAGCGGCAGGACCCGGATGAGGTATGTGGTCAGGGCCATGGTGAAAATATAGGTGTAGATGCTCATTGG
>DVJG01000024.1 GCA_018710805.1 Candidatus Faecousia faecipullorum | reverse complement strand
GACGTGGTAGGCAATCCCGGTCTGGAACGGATTCGCCGCAGTCTGCGGAAGTTAAAGCGGCAATGCGGCGCGGATTTCGTCATTGTCAACGGGGAAAACGCCGCCGTGGTGGGCATCACCCCCAGCCAGGCGGAGGACATCCTGGACGCGGGTGCAGACGTCATCACCATGGGCAACCACACCTGGGGCAAGCGGGACATTGTGCCTATGATGGACACCTGCAGCCGCATTCTCCGCCCTGCCAATTACGCCCCCCAGGTCCCGGGCCGGGGCTGGGGTGTCTACGAGACGAAGTGCGGCGACGTGGCTATCATCGACCTCATTGGCCGATGCGGCATGGACTATGGTCCGGACAACCCCTTCTTACTCATTGAAAAAATCCTCAAACAGTTGGAAGCGAAAATTATTCTGGTGGAATTCCACGCCGAAGCCACCTCGGAAAAGCTCGCCATGGGCTATCTGCTGGATGGCCGGGTCAGCGCTCTCTGGGGCACCCACACCCATGTGCCCACCGCCGACTGCCGCGTCCTTCCCAAAGGCACAGGCTACGTCACGGACCTTGGGATGACGGGCCCCCGGGAGTCGGTACTGGGCATCCGTCCGGACCTTTCCATTGCGAAATTCCGGGGCGACCTGACGGAGCGCTACCGCTGGGCCGACGGCCCCACCAAGCTGGAAGCGGTGCTTTTCACCATCGATACAGAAACAGGATGTTGCCGCAAGGCGGAAAGAGTGGACATATGGGACTAAAAATACTGCACAGCGCTGACTGGCACCTGGACTCTCCCTTCGGGGGCTTCCCGGAACACCAGCGTGCCTTCCTCCGGGAAGCGCAAAAAACGATTCCCGGGAAAATCGCGGACTTGTGCCGCCGGGAAAACTGCGACCTTGTGCTTCTGGCAGGAGACCTTTTTGACGGTTCGCCCAGCCGGGACACCGTGGAGAACCTGAAAACCGAGCTTGCCCGATGCGCCGTGCCGGTGCTCATCTCCCCGGGCAATCACGACTTTGTGGCGCCGGGAGGTCCCTGGACCGAGGACTGGCCGGAAAATGTGTTTATTTTCAAGGGCGCCTTGGAAAGCGTCACCATTGGGGCCCTGGACTGCCGCATTTACGGCGCAGGCTATCGGAGCATGGACTGCCCCGCCCTCTTAAAGGGCTTCCAGGCCCAGGGACCGGAAACCTACAAAATTGCCCTGCTTCATGGGGACCCCATGCAGAAAAACTCCCCCAACTGCCCCATTTCCGCCTCCCAGGTCCGGGCCTCAGGCCTGAACTACCTGGCCCTGGGCCACATTCACAAGGCAGGGGCCTTCCGTGCCGGGGAGACCCTCTGTGCCTGGCCGGGCTGTCCCATGGGACGGGGCTGGGACGAGACAGGCGATAAGGGCGTGTGCATCGTGACCGTGGACAAGGAAGTCACAGTGAATGCCGTAAGCCTGGATTTGCCCCGGTTCCACGATCTGGCGGTGGACATCGGAAGCAATGCCGCGGAAGCTGTGGAGCAGGCCCTTCCCGCCGCACCCGGAGACGATTTCTACCGGGTAAGCCTGACCGGCACCGGAGAGGCAGACCTTTCCAGCCTGAAGGCTCAGTTTGCAGACATTCCCAATCTGGAGCTGCTGGACAAAACCCAGCCTCCCCTGGATTTGTGGGCGGGTATCGGGGAAGACAGCCTGGAAGGGGTCTATTTTCAAAAGCTGAAACAGGCCATGGACGAGGACCCGGCCAGCGCCGAGATCATTGCCATGGCGGCGGAGATTTCCCGCCGGATTTTAGAAGGGAGAGAGGTCAATTTATGAGAATCTACAAAATGACCGCCACCTTCGGAAAGCTCCAAAATGAAACCCTCACCCTGGAGCCGGGCCTCAATATTATAACCGCCCCCAATGAGTGGGGCAAGAGCACCTGGTGTGCATTCCTTCTTGCCATGTTCTACGGCCTGGACACCCGGGCCAAGTCCACAAAAACCGCCCTTGCCGACAAGGAGCGCTACGCTCCATGGTCCGGCCAGCCCATGGAAGGCCGGGTGGACCTGCGGTGGAAGGACCGGGACATCACCATCGAACGCAGAACCCGTCAGCGGGTTCCCCTGGGCGAATTCAAAGCCTATGAAACCGCTTCGGGTCTTCCCGTGCCGGAACTCACCGCCGCCAACTGCGGCGTGACCCTGTTGGGGGTGGAGCAGTCGGTGTTTCGACGGGCAGGGTTCATTCGTCTGTCCGATTTGCCCGTAACCCAGGACGAGGCCCTGCGCCGCCGACTCAACGCCCTGGTCACCACAGGAGATGACTCCGGTTCCGGGGACAAGCTTTCGGATCAGCTGCGGGACCTGCGGAACAAGTGCCGCTACAACAAGTCGGGACTTCTTCCTCAGGCCGAGCGGGAACGGGATGAAATTGCGGCAAAGCTTCAGGAGCTGGAAGGGCTGGACGACCAGTGCAAAACCCTCCGTCAGCGCCTGGATGCGCTGAAGAGCTGGCTCGGGGAAATTCACAACCACCAGCGCTTCCTGGCCTACGCCGCCGCCGAGGCCGATGCCGCCCGCATGGCCCAGGCCCGGGATCTGCGGGACAAAGCCGAGGCAGCGCTTCACGGCTGGGAAATCCGCTGCGCCGCCGTTCCCTCCCGGGAGGAGGCGGAAACCCGGCTGAAGGAACTGAACTTTTTCCGCAGTGAGTGGGAAGCCCTGGCCACGGAGCAGCGGATGCTTCCGCCGGAACCCCGGGAACCTGAGCTGCCGCCGCCCTTTGCGGGCATGACCACCGACGCCGCCCGGGCCATGGCAAAGCGGGACGCCGCTGTCTATACCGCCGCTGGACACGCCGCGGCGGCTCTGGCTCTGCTGATCTTCGGCGTCCTGGGACTTCTGGGGGCCACGGTTATGCTGGCGCTGAAAATCTATCTGCCGGGAATCCTGTCCGCGGCGGCAGCCTTGGCCGTCATCGGCTGGGGAATCTACGAAAAGCAGGAGCGCAAAAAGCAGGCCCGGGGCTTGCTTGCCAAATACCGGGACCCGGACCCCAGCCACTGGGCAGAGCCCATTGAAGAATACGAGGACCAGAAGCGGCGCTTTGCCGAAGCCCAGCGGGAATACCGGGAGGCAGCAGGAGACGTAGAGGTCCAGAGCATGGTGATGCAGAAGCGCCGGGATGCTCTGCTGGGAAAGCGTGACCTGGACCAGGCCGTGGCGGAGTGCCAGCAGGCTCTCTCCCTTTGGGACTCCCTGGAAGGCGCCCGCCGGGAACTGGAAACGGCCCAGCGGCATTTTGAGACCGTCAGTGCCATGGTCAAGCCTGTGGCGCCGCCGCCTCTGCCGGATCGCATGACCGCCAGCGAAGCAGAGACCGCCCAGCTTCTTTCCGAATGCCTTACGGAGCAGCAGCGGCTGCAAAATCGTCTGGGCCAGGTCCAGGGGCGCATGGAAACCCTGGGTGACCGGAAAGCCCTGGAAGCACAGCTGGAAAAGAAGAATCGCCGCATCCAGAATCTCGAGAAGACCTACGCTGCCCTGACACTGGCGCTGGAAACACTGAACGAAGCCAGAGCCGAGCTGCAGCGCCGCTTTGCGCCGCGCATCGCCAAACGGGCCCAGGAAAACCTCACCGTCATGACGGGGGGCCGATACCGCAGCCTCAGTATGGGCGAGGACTTCAGCCTCCAGGCGGGAACGGAATCGGAGAGCACCCTGCGGGACATTCTCTGGCGCAGTGACGGCACCGTGGACCAGCTGTATCTGGCCCTCAGACTGGCAGTGGCAGAGGAGCTGACCCCGGACGCCCCCCTGATTTTGGACGACGCCCTGGTGCGCTTTGACGACGCGCGCATGAAAGCTGCCGTGGCGCTTCTCAGAGAAGCAGGCGAAAAAAAGCAGGTCCTCTGCTTCACCTGCCAGCAAAGAGAAGCCAGCGTATAACCAAAACGCCGGCCCCCGGATCATCGAAACGCCCTGTTCTTTGCCTGAGGCAAAGAACAGGGCCCAATGGATTGTGACAGCGCCGGGAGTCGGCGCAGTTCGCCCTTAATACATTGCAAAAAGAGAAGTGACCCTCGATTTTTCCTTACTGCTAAGAAAAATCAAGGGTCACTTCTCTTCGTTCTTGGGCTCTATCATCTATGGTTACCTCTCTTTCTGCAGATTTGAGATCTTCTTCCCACTGACAAAAATTGAATCACTTCCGGTTTGATTTTGGTTGACACGAAATTTATAGGAACGGAAGAAAAGCTGGGAGAAGATCCTCTCGGCTCTTCAGAATCCTTTGAAGAGCTTTTTTAGAAGAACATTGGTATCACCTCTTCGTGTCTATAAAATATCATGGACAGGTGCATTTTTCAAGACGGAATGTTTCACAAACTACACACGCTTTCTTTTTGCGAAAGGGAGAAATGCCGGAAAACACCCCACTTTTTGTTGACAAAACTAATATTCCTGTGATATGCTGAATGTGTTGGGCGGCTTTATGGCTTCCCCTTCTGTCAATATTTACTATGGGCAAAGACAAAAACTTTCAGAAATCAGCTATCTGCGAATTGACGCAGAAATTCCCGAATGGTATAATCACCAATGGAACCCTTATGACTGACGGATCAGTGGAGCACCACACGGAGTAAGGGCATATGGTACTTTGCCGACCGTCTGGGCACACTTTCCCGTTAGCGGGGTAAGTGCGCCCGCTTTTGTTTTTATATGGAACATCACCCTTAAAATTTTAGGAGGCAGTCATGAAAAAAGTTGGTATCGTGATGGGCAGTGACAGCGATCTTCCCATCCTTCGCAAAGCCATGGACACCCTCACCTCTCTGGGCATTCCCTATGAATGCCATATCTATTCTGCCCACCGCACCCCTGTGGAGGCCCGGGATTTTGCAGTAAACGCCCGCAGCAACGGCTTCGGCGCCATTATCGCCGCCGCCGGCATGGCTGCCCATCTGGCCGGCGCCATTGCCGCCAACACCACCCTGCCCGTCATCGGCATTCCCTGCAAAAGTGCAGCCCTGGATGGAATGGACGCTCTGCTGGCCACGGTTATGATGCCCTCCGGCATCCCCGTTGCCACCGTTGCCATTGACGGCGGCACCAACGCCGCCCTTCTGGCGGCCCAGATCATCGCCGTGGAGGACAAGGACCTGGCCGCAAAGCTGGACGCCAAGCGGGCTGCCGACGCCAAGAAGGTTCTGGAAAAAGACGCAGCCTTGCAGGCACAGCTCAACGGCTGAGAAAAAAGTCTTCCTCTGAGGAAGGCATCGGCCAACCAATCTTTTTGCTATCAAGGAGGATAACACATGGGCGGTTTCTTTGGAACCATTTCCCGCAAAAATTGCACCTATGACGTGTTCTTCGGCACGGATTACCACTCCCACCTGGGCACCCGCCGGGCCGGCCTCGTGTTCTATGACCAGGAGCGGGGCTTCCAACGCCAGATTCACAGCATCGAGAACACCCCCTTCCGCACAAAATTTGACTACGACATCGGAAAATTCACCGGAAATTCCGGCATCGGCTGTATCTCCGACACGGACCCTCAGCCCCTTCTGGTCCGGTCCCACCTGGGAATGTTCGCCATCTCCACCGTGGGCATTATCAATAACGCCGAAACATTGGTGGAGTCCGCTTTCTCCGGTCCCGGTCATCAGTTCATGGCCATGAGCTCCGGCAGCGTCAACCCCACGGAGCTCACCGCCGCCCTCATCAACCAGAAGGATTCTCTGGTGGAGGGCATCCGCCACGCCCAGGAGGTCATTGACGGTTCCATGACCATCCTTCTTCTCATGAAGGACTGCATCATCGCCGCCCGGGATAAGGTGGGCCGTCTGCCAATTCTGGTGGGCAAAAACGAAAACGGTTGCTGCGTGTCCTTTGAGTCCTTCGCCTATCACAAGCTGGGCTACGAAGACCATTACGAGCTGGGCCCCGGGGAGATCGTGAAGATCACCGAGGACGGGGTGGAACAGCTGGCCGCTCCCGGGAAGAAGCTCAAAATCTGCGCTTTCCTGTGGACCTACTACGGCTATCCCAACTCCAACTACGAAGGCAAGAACGTTGAAGTCATGCGCTACCGCAACGGCGAAATCATGGCCCGGGAAGAGGAAAAGAACGGCACCATGCCCGATGTGGACTGCATTGCCGGCATGCCCGATTCCGGTGTTCCCCATGCCATCGGCTATGCCAACCAGTCCCACAAGCCCTTCACCCGGCCCTTTGTGAAGTACACCCCCACCTGGCCCCGCTCCTTCACCCCTGCCAACCAGGAGATGCGTAATCTCGTGGCCAAGATGAAGCAGATTCCCGTGCCGGAGCTCATCCAGGACAAAAAGCTGCTCTTTGTGGACGACTCCATTGTCCGGGGCACCCAGCTCCGGGAGACCGTGGACTTCCTGAACGAGAGCGGCGCAAAGGAAGTGCATATGCGCTCCGCCTGCCCTCCCGTCATGTACGGCTGCAAATTCCTGAACTTCTCCCGGAGCAACTCCGACATGGAGCTCCTGTCCCGCCGGATTATCCAGAAGCTGGAAGGCGAAGAGGGTCAGCGGCACGTAGCCGAGTACGCCGACGGCACCACCCGCCGGGGTCAGTGCCTGCTCAAGGCCATCTGCGACGAAATGGGCTTCGACTCCCTGGGCTACCAGACCCTGGACGGCCTGCTGGAAGCCATCGGCCTGGACCGGGATAAGGTCTGCACCTATTGCTGGACAGGCGAAGAATAAAACCTTTCCCCTTTGCCGGGAAGCGTCCTGCATTCCGGTTTTCCACCAGTCACAATAACGGCTAAGGGAGGGACAAGGCCCTCCCCTACAGAATACAAAAGGAGAATGTACATGGAGCACGAAAATTCTTTTTCTGCCAGCTACGCTGCGGCTGGCGTGGACATCACCGCAGGCTACAAGGCTGTGGAGCTCATGAAGAAGCACGTTGCCCGGACCCGCAACGAAGGCTGCCTGGATGATGTAGGCGGCTTCGGCGGCTGCTTCGGTCTGGCCATCGCCGGAATGGAAGAGCCTGTTCTGGTCTCCGGCACCGACGGTGTGGGCACCAAGCTGAAGCTCGCCATTCTCATGGACAAGCACGACACCATCGGCATCGACTGCGTGGCCATGTGTGTCAACGATATCATTTGCGTAGGCGCCAAGCCCCTGTTCTTCCTGGACTACATTGCCTGCGGCAAGAACGTCCCGGAGAAAATTGCCGAAATCGTCGGCGGCGTGGCAGAAGGCTGCGTCCAGGCCGGCAGCGCCCTGATTGGCGGCGAAACCGCCGAGCATCCGGGCATGATGCCGGAAGACGAATATGACCTGGCCGGCTTTGCCGTAGGCGTGGTGGACAAGAAGAAGATTCTGGACAGGAACACCATGGCAGCCGGGGACGTGGTCATCGCCCTGCCCTCCACCGGCATCCACTCCAACGGCTTCTCCCTGTACCGGAAGGTTTTCGACATCGATAACAACAATCCCCAGATTTACGTCCCCCGGGAGGAGCTGGGCGGCAAGACCATTGCCGAGGTCCTGCTGACCCCCACCAAGATTTACGTCAAGCCTGTTCTGGCCCTGCTGGAAAAGGTCAGCGTCAAGGGCATCAGCCACATCACCGGCGGCGGCTTCTACGAGAACATCCCCCGTTCCATTCCCGACGGACTGGGCGCCAAGATTGACAAGTCCGCTGTTAAGGTTCTGCCCATCTTTGACCTGATTGCAAAGTTTGGCAATATCCCCGAGCGGGATATGTTCAACACCTACAACATGGGCGTAGGCATGAGCATTGTGGTGCCCGCAGACCAGGCTGACCTGGCCCTGTCCATTCTGAAGGACAACGGGGAAGATGCCTATGTCATCGGCACCATTGTGGAAAGCGAAGAAAAGGTGATTCTGGCGTGAAAACCAAAATTGCCGTTCTGGTCTCCGGCGGCGGCACTAATCTCCAGGCCCTGATTGACGCCCAGGGAGGCGTGCTGCAAAGCGGTGAAATCACGCTGGTGGTATCCAACAACGCCGGCGCCTATGCCCTGGAGCGGGCCAAAAAGGCCGGCATTCCCACCGCCGTGGTGCTGAAAAAGGAATGCGGCTCCCAGGAAGCCTTTGAAGAGAAGCTCAAGGCCCTGCTGACCCAGCACGGAATTGAGGTCATCATCCTGGCAGGCTTTATGACCATTCTCACCGAGAACTTCACCCGCTGCTATCCCCAGCGGATTCTCAATGTCCACCCCTCCCTGATTCCCTCCTTCTGCGGTGCGGGATTCTACGGGCTGCGGGTACACCAGGCCGCCTTGGATTACGGCGTGAAGGTCACCGGTGCCACGGTCCATTTTGTCAACGAAATTCCCGACGGCGGCCAGATCATCGCCCAGAAGGCAGTGGAAATTCTCCCGGGAGACACCCCGGAAACCCTCCAGCGCCGGGTAATGGAGCAGGCGGAATGGATTCTGCTGCCCCAGGCGGCGGAACAGGTCTGCGCCCATCTGCAAACTCTTTGATTTTTCTCAGGAATGGAGCGATTGTACATGAATGTCTATGAAGTCAAATCCATGGCCCAGCGTCTTTCCGGCAACAGCTACCCCGGCCGGGGCATTGTGCTGGGCCTGACCCCGGATGGCAAAACCTCCGTTGCCGCCTATTTCATCATGGGCCGCAGCGTCAACAGCCGCAACCGGGTATTCATTCAGGAGCCCGACGGCATCCGCACGGAAGCCTATGACCCCAGCAAAATGGTAGACCCCAGCCTGATTATCTACCATCCTGTCCGGGAATTCGGCCGGGGCCTGATTGTCACCAACGGCGACCAGACCGACACCATCCGGGAATACCTGGAAAAGGGCCTTCCCATGGAGCAGGCTCTGCGGAGCCGGAAGTTTGAGCACGACGGCCCCAACTGGACCCCCCGGATCTCCGGTCTGCTGAGCCCTGACGGCAGCTACAAGATGTCCATTCTCAAATCCGCCGACCCGGAAGGCACTGGCTGCGCCCGGTTTACCTTCGAGTATCCCGGTCTGCCCGGTCTGGGCCACTTCCTGCACACCTATGTCTGCGACGGCAATCCTGTGATTCCCACCTTCCAGGGCGAGCCGGAACGGGTGAGTATCCCCGCAGACATTGACGCCTTTACCCGGGAACTGTGGGATAATCTGGACGAAAACAACAAGATTTCCCTGTTTGTCCGCTACACCGACCTGGAAACCCGGAAGTTCCAGCAGCGGATTCTCAACAAGCACGGCTGATACACAAAGAACAATTTAGGGAGGAATGTTTTATGAACGAATTTGCCCTGAAATATGGCTGCAACCCCAACCAGAAGCCTTCCCGCATCTACATGAGCGACGGCTCCGACCTGCCCATCACCATCCTCAACGGCCGTCCCGGCTACATCAACTTCCTGGACGCCCTGAACTCCTGGCAGCTGGTGAAGGAACTGAAGGAAGCCACCGGCATGGTGGCCGTTACCTCTTTCAAACATGTCTCCCCCACCTCCGCAGCCGTGGGCAAGCCCCTGAGTGACACCCTGAAAAAGGCCTGCTTTGTAGACGACGTTCCGGAGCTGGACGAGAGCCCTCTGGCCTGCGCCTATGCCCGGGCAAGAGGCACCGACCGGATGTGCTCTTTCGGCGACTGGGTGGCTCTGTCCGACGTCTGTGACGTTACCACCGCCAAGCTCATCGCCCGGGAGGTTTCCGACGGCGTCATCGCCCCCGGCTATACCGACGAAGCCCTGGCCATCCTGAAGGCCAAGCGCAAGGGCGGCTACAACGTGGTGGCCATTGACCCCAGCTACGTTCCTGCGGAGCAGGAGACCAAGCAGGTCTTCGGCATCACCTTCCAGCAGGGCCGCAACAACTTTAAAATCGGCCCCCAGCTTCTGGAGAACATTGTCACCGAAAACAAGAATCTGCCGGAGAGCGCCAAAATCGACCTGATTGTGGCCCTGATTACTCTGAAATACACCCAGTCCAACTCCGTGTGCTTTGCCTATGACGGTCAGGCCGTAGGTGTGGGCGCCGGTCAGCAGTCCCGGATTCACTGCACCCGGCTGGCTGGCTCCAAGGCCGATACCTTCTTCCTGCGCCAGCATCCCAAGACACTGAATCTGCCCTTCCGGGAAGATCTGAGCCGTCCCAACCGGGACAACGTCATTGACGGCTACATCAATGGCAACGAAGAGGATGTATGCGCCGAGGGCATCTGGCAGAACTACTTCACCCGCCAGCCCGAGCGGCTCACCGAAGAGGACAAGCGCTCCTTCCTGGCAGGCTTTGACGGCGTTGCCCTAGGTTCCGACGCCTTCTTCCCCTTCTCCGACAATATCAAGCGCGCCCGGGCCTCCGGCGTCAAGTACGTTGCCCAGCCCGGCGGCTCCATCCGGGACGACCTGGTCATTGCCGAGTGCGATAAGAATGGCATGGTCATGGCCTTCACCGGAATGCGGCTTTTCCATCACTAAGTCTATTTTTCATAGGGGACAGCCCCAAAAAGGCTGCCCCCTATCGGTGCGTTTTTGGATAAACAGAAAATGAGGTGCTTATGAAATTACTGGTTGTAGGCGGCGGTGGCCGGGAACACGCCATCATCCGCTCCCTGAAGAAAAATCCCCAGGTGGAAATCATCTACGCCCTGCCCGGCAACGGCGGCATTGCAGCAGATGCCACCTGTGTCCCCATCGGCGCTACGGAGATTGACAAAATCGCCGCCTTCGCCGTGGAAAACGCCATTGACTACGCAGTGGCGGCTCCCGACGATCCTCTGGTTTTGGGCTGCGTGGACGCCCTCACCGAAAAGGGCATCCCCTGCTTCGGCCCCCGGGCCAACGCCGCCATCATTGAAGGCAGCAAGGTCTTTTCCAAGAACCTGATGCACAAATACGGCATCCCCACCGCCGAATATGCGGTGTTTGACCAGATGGATGCCGCCCTTTCCTACCTGGACACCGCCCCCATCCCCACGGTGGTCAAGGCCGACGGCCTGGCTCTGGGCAAGGGCGTTATCATCGCCGAAACCCGGGAAGCCGCCAAAACCGCTGTCCGGGACATGATGGAAGCCGGCGTCTTCGGCAAATCCGGCAGTCGGGTGGTCATTGAGGAGTTCCTCACGGGACCGGAGGTGTCCGTGCTGGCCTTCACCGACGGCAAGGTGGTCAAGCCCATGGTTTCCTCCATGGACCACAAGCGCTCTGGTGACAACGACACCGGACTGAACACCGGCGGCATGGGCACCGTGGCCCCCAACCCCTACTACACCCCCGAAATTGCAGATCGGTGCATGAAGGAAATCTTCCTGCCCACCATCGCCGCCATGAACGCCGAAGGCCGCACCTTCCAGGGCTGCCTGTATTTCGGCCTGATGCTGACCCCCAATGGCCCCAAGGTCATTGAGTACAACTGCCGTTTCGGTGACCCGGAAACCCAGGTGGTGCTGCCCCTGCTGGAAAGCGACCTGCTGACCATTATGCAGTCCTGCACCAACGGCACCCTGGCAGAAACCGAGGTTCGCTTTGCCCATAAGCACGCCTGCTGTGTGATTCTGGCCTCCCGCGGCTATCCCCAGAGCTACCAGAAGGGCTTCCCCATCACCATGACTGAAGAAGCCGCCCGGCACACCTATGTTGCCGGTGCCAAGCTGGAAAATGGCCAGCTTCTCACCTCCGGCGGCCGGGTTACCGGCACCACCGCCATTGCCGGCAGCCTGGAAGAGGCCATCCGGGAAGCCTATCGAATCAGCGACGGCGTCCGCTTTGAAAACGCCTACCGCAGAAGCGACATCGGCCAGCGGGCATTGCAGGCTCTCAAGTAAGGAAACAATAGAGAAACTAGGAGGATTACCCCATGGTTTATCGTGTATTTGTAGAAAAAAAGGAAGGCCTGGACAACGAAGCCCGGGGCCTACTCAGCGAAGCCAAGAATCTTCTGGGCATGGAAAATCTGGAGCATGTGCGGCTGTTCAACCGCTACGACGCAGAAAACATCTCCCGGGAGCTGTTTGACTACGCCGTAAAAACCGTGTTCTCCGAGCCCCAGCTGGATACCGCCAGCGAAAGCGTATCCCTGCCCGGCGCTTATGTGTTTGCCGTGGAATCCCTGCCCGGTCAGTTCGACCAGCGGGCCGACTCCGCTGCCCAGTGTATCCAGATTATCTCCCAGGGCGAGCGTCCTCTGATCCGCGCCGCCAAGGTCTATGCCCTGTACGGAAAGCTCACAGAATCAGAAATTGCGGAGTTCAAGAAGTACGTCATCAACCCCGTGGAGTGCCGGGAAGCATCCCTGGAAGTCCCCGAAACCCTGGCCATTCAGTATGAGATTCCCACCCAGGTTGCCACCCTGGAGGGCTTTACCAAGCTGGACCGGGAGGGGCTGGACGCCTTCATCCGTCAGTACGGCCTGGCTATGGACCTGGACGACATCACCTTCTGCCAGTCCTATTTTGTCAGCGAGCACCGGGACCCCACCATTACGGAAATCCGGATGATTGACACCTACTGGTCTGACCACTGCCGTCACACCACCTTCGGCACCATCATTGACAGCGTCCACTTTGAAGACGCTCTGCTGCAGAAGACCTACGAAACCTACCTGGAAACCCGCAATGCCCTGGGCCGCCAGGCGAAGCCCATCTGCCTGATGGACCTGGCCACCGTGGCCGTGCGGCACCTGAAAGCCGCCGGAAAGCTGGGTAAGCTGGACGAGAGCGAGGAAATCAACGCCTGCACCGTGAAGATGAGCGTCACCGTGGACGGCGTGGAAGAGCCCTGGCTGCTGCTCTTTAAGAACGAGACCCACAACCATCCCACGGAAATTGAACCCTTCGGCGGCGCTGCCACCTGCATCGGCGGTGCCATCCGGGACCCTCTGTCCGGCAGAAGCTATGTCTACGGCGCCATGCGTGTCACCGGCGCTGCGGACCCCTTGAAGCCCGTTTCCGAAACCATCCCCGGCAAGCTGCCCCAGCGCAAGCTGGTCACCACCGCCGCTGCCGGTTACTCTTCCTACGGCAACCAGATTGGTCTGGCTACCGGAATTGTGGACGAAATCTACCATCCCGGCTACGCTGCCAAGCGGATGGAAATCGGCGCCGTCATCGCCGCCGCTCCTGCGGAGAATGTCCGCCGGGAACGTCCCGATCCCGGTGACGTGGTGATCCTGCTGGGCGGCAACACCGGCCGTGACGGCATCGGCGGTGCCACCGGCTCCTCCAAGGCCCACAACACCCAGTCCGTGGAAACCTGCGGCTCCGAGGTGCAGAAGGGCAACGCTCCGGAAGAGCGCAAACTCCAGCGTCTCTTCCGCAACGCCGAAGCTTCCCGTCTCATCAAGCGCTGCAACGACTTTGGTGCAGGCGGTGTATCCGTTGCCATCGGCGAGCTGGCAGACGGTCTGGTTATCGACCTGAACGCCGTGCCCAAGAAGTACGAAGGTCTGGACGGCACGGAACTGGCCATTTCCGAATCCCAGGAGCGTATGGCCGTGGTGGTGGAAGCCAAGGACGTTGCCCGCTTCCTGGAACTGGCTCTCACCGAGAACCTGAACGCCGTGCCTGTTGCCACCGTAACCGAAGAGCCCCGTCTGGTGATGAACTGGAACGGCAAGACCATCTGCGATATCAGCCGGGAGTTCCTGAACTCCAACGGCGCGGACAAGCACATCACCGCCTCCGCCGCAGCCCCCAAGCGCTACGACAAGGCTGTGTCCGGCAGCTTCAGCGAGAACTTCATGGCGGTTGCCTCCGACCTGAACACCTGCTCCAAGCGGGGTCTCTCTGAGCGGTTCGACTCCACCATCGGTGCCGGCACCGTGCTGATGCCCTTCGGCGGCAAGAATCAGCTGACCCCCATTCAGGCCATGGTCCAGAAAATCAGCGTGGAGAAGAAGCACACCGACGACTGCTCCTTCATGGCCTTCGGCTACAACCCCTTCATCACCTCCGCTTCCCCCTACCATGGCGCTTACCTGGCAGTGGTGGAATCCGTGTGTAAGCTCATCGCTTCCGGTGCCTCCTTTGAAGATACCTACCTGACCTTCCAGGAGTACTTCGAGCGCCTGGGCAAGGACCCCAGCCGCTGGGGCAAGCCCCTGGCTGCTCTGCTGGGTGCCTTCCAGGCCCAGATGGATCTGGGCATCGCCGCCATCGGCGGCAAGGACTCCATGTCTGGTTCCTTTGAAAAGCTGGATGTGCCTCCCACCCTGGTCTCCTTCGCCGTGACCACCGGCAAAACCCAGGATGTGGTCTCCCCCGAATTCAAGGCCGCGGGTCACAGCGTGTGCCTGCTGGAAACCGCCAAGGACGCCAACGGTCTGCCGGTAACGGAAGACCTTATAAAGAATTTCGCCCTGGTCCATGAACTGCTGCAATCCGGCAAGGCCGTGGCCTGCTACACCCCCGGCATGGGCGGCGTGGCAGAAGCGGTGATGAAGATGGGCTTCGGCAACGGCCTGGGCATGGCCTTCGCCGAGGATGTGACCCTGGATACCCTCTTCGGCTACCGCTACGGCTGCTTCGTTCTGGAAATGGCAGAGGGAACCGTTGGCACGGTTCTGGGCACCGTTACCCAGGACGGCAGCTTCTCCTACCGCGGAGAGGTTCTTTCCCAAGAGCAGGTGCTGAAGGCCTACGAGGACAAGCTGGAATCCGTCTACAGCTGCAACATCCCCACCCGGGAGCAGAAGATGGAGAACTTCTCCTACGCCGCTTCCCAGCGCAAGGCCCCGGCTGTGAAGGTGGCCAAGCCCAAGGTACTGATTCCCGCCTTCCCCGGCACCAACTGCGAATACGACTCTGCCAAGGCTGTCCGGGATGCAGGCGCCGAGCCGGAGATTATCGTCATCAACAACCTCTCCGCCGAAGGCATCACCCGCAGCGTAGAGCGCTTTGCCCGGGAACTGAAGGACGCCCAGATGGTATTTATCCCCGGCGGCTTCTCCGGCGGCGACGAGCCCGATGGCTCCGGCAAGTTCATCACCGCTTTCTTCCGCAACGCAGCCATCAAGGAGGGCGTCACCGATTTGCTTGAGAACCGGGATGGCCTGATGTGCGGTATCTGCAACGGCTTCCAGGCTCTCATCAAGCTGGGTCTGGTGCCCTACGGCAAGATCATCGACACCGACGAGACCTGCCCCACCCTGACCTTCAACAACATCAGCCGTCACCAGAGCCGGATCGTCCGCACCCGGGTGGCTTCCAACAAGTCCCCCTGGCTGGCCCTGACCAGCGTTGGCGATGTATACAATGTGCCCATCTCCCACGGCGAAGGCAAGTTCCTGGCTTCCGAAGAGCTGATCCGCCAGCTGGCTGCCAACGGCCAGATTGCCACCCAGTACGTAGACCTGGACGGCAACGCCACCGCCGACGTGCACTTCAACCCCAACGGCTCCCTGTACGCCATCGAGGGCATCACCTCCCCCGACGGCCGTGTCTTCGGCAAGATGGGCCACAGCGAGCGTATTGGCAAGGGTCTGTACAAGAACGTCCCCGGCGAATATGACATTCGGATGTTTGAAGCCGCTGTAAAGTATTTTAAGTAAATCCCACAATAAATGCCCTGCATGGCAAACCATGCAGGGCATTTTATGAAATCCAGTGGGGCGTCTTACCGTTTCAGCGCCCTTTTCAGAACCGGGGTCATCAGCAGGGCCACTGCGCCGCCAGCCAGCGCCGTAAAGAGCTGAGGCCAGGCGAACATAACAGGCAAGGCTTTGAGCATTGCCTCCTTCAAGGCTCCGGAAGCCAGCAACGGCCCGGAAATCAGGCCGCAGATGACCTTCGCCACCAGCAGATACAGCGTGGCAAATTTGGCAAGCGACGCCAGCAGCCATCCGGCAGCCATGGTTCCGACCCGGTCACAAGTCCCCTGGGTGATGCCCCGCACCAGGGCTACGTACACGGCGTTTCCCGCCATAATGGCCGGGACCACCACTGCCTGAGGCGCAATGCCCAAAAGGAATGCCAGCACCGGGGAGATCAGCGCCACAGTCAGTCCGCTTCCAAGCCCCACAAGCATGGCGGTCAGGACCAGCACCGCATTGACACAAGTTCCGGTAACGAATTGGTTGTTAAGGGGCCGCGTAGCAGCCTGGAGAACCACCAAAAGAGCCAGCATCAGGGCCGTTTCCGTGATCCAGCGAATTTTTTTGCTCATATTAACTCCCTCTTTCCGGCCGGTTGCCGACCGTCTCCCATAGTAGCACGGTTTCGGAAGTTTGTCCAGGGGAATCCCGGTCTTCCCAACTGCCAGACCCAGTAAAAACCGAGGCGCAGTCTTAGGGCTGCGCCTCGGTTTGTGTTTCATCCGTTTTCTCCCGGTCACAGAAGGCAGTGACCCGGAATTCACCGCCCACGGTGCAGGTATAGAGAACCAAGTCATGGGAGCTATTGTGGACTTTCTCCACATCGTGGGGGTCCACAGTCTCCACAGCAGATACCTTATATTCCCAGACCTTTCCGTCCATGTCGGTGAAGCTCACTTCGTCACCTTTCTGCAGCTCTTTCAAGCGGCCAAAATGGGAGGGGTAGTTGTGGGCAATGACCACCATATCGTCGGTCTTGACGGAACCCAGCTCCCGGCAGGGGGAAATTTGCAGGTCGGGATAGCTCCACTCATCCATAACGGGCAGCTCCAGCTCCAATTTGGGAAGGGACAGGTAGCCGATATAGTCGTGGCCGTTGATGGTTTTGACGGTCATGGTGGGGTCCACTGGCTCCGTTTGCGCCGTTTCCCCAGACGTCTCGCTCTCCGGCTGGGTGGGAATGACCCAAATGTACTCCTGCATCTCTTCCAGAGCTTCCCGGGCACTTTCCCCCGCCGCGCGGCTCTCTTCGGTGTTTCTAAGGAAGAGGAGCAGTGCTGACAGGATCAGCACCGCTCCCAGGAGCAAGAAAGCGATTCCGGCTTTCTTACGATTCATTGTGTTTCCTCTTTTTTGTCATCAGAATGGCTCCGGCTCCAATGACCAGAATGCCCAGGGTCATGAGCACGGGAATCGGCCAGTTCAGCTGACCGGTTTGAATCAGCTTACCGGACTCATCGTAGCATTCTACCTTGAATACCCAGTCCACTTCACCGGCCCGCTGGGCATAATCGTTGTCCAGCTCAATAGGGATGTTTAGAGAAACTGTCAGAGTTGTACCTTTATTTCTCCGGAACTGGCCCAGATAAACATTTTTTCTGAAGCCATCCAGCTCATCGGGAGACCCAGAGTAGATGGTCTTGTCTCCCTGCTTGACTTCCATGTACAGCTGGGACAGGAAGTCCTCCATGGAAGCTACGCTGTCTTCGATTTCGGCAACTTTGCCGCTCAGGCCGTTGCCGTAGCCATGAGGCACGGCACGGATGTAGAGCTTAATGTAGTCACAATCCCGGGCCAGATTCGTAAAGGTGATTGTCTCGGAAAGCGTGTCACCGGGCATCACGTCCTTGAAATTTCCAAACAGGTCATTGACAGCAAGCTGGTTGTCAGAGCCAATGGAGAAACCTTTGCTTTTGCCCTCGAAAACAATCTCAGCGGCGAAAGCGGAGACGCTCAAGCTCATCACCAGAACCAGAGCCAGCAGGAGGGTAGAAATTCTTCTGATTATATTAGTCATATTTCCTTACCTCCTTAACCTGCATCATATGGAGTCCAACCCCAAGCATCTATTACTGCTCTTTCAGGCTCCGATTGGATGGACTCCGCAAGAACCTCTACGTGGAGCGTATAGTCTTCTGCAGGGTTCGGACTAACCTGCATAATGCCTGTGGCCAACAC
>DVJG01000196.1 GCA_018710805.1 Candidatus Faecousia faecipullorum | reverse complement strand
TACCGTATTTATATCGGCGGCCGCTGGGGCAAGAAGGTGGCCCACGGCGTGCCTCTGACCAAGATCTTCACCAGTGAGGAAGAGGTGCTGGCTGTGGTCGAAAAGGCCATTCTCCTCTTCAGGGATGAGGGCATTTCCGGCGAGCGGTTTGCAGACACCGTAAACCGCCTGGGCTTTGACTATGTCAACGAAAAGCTCATCAGCGGCAGCATCAACAAGGAAGAGGTCCTGGGCAAGATTGTCAAAGGCGGCGCTACCTGCTGACAGGAACGAAGTGCAGGACGGTGCGAAATCTTAGGACCACGGAATCCGGTATTTGACCCGCCTTCATCGGAAATTTCATATGTTACAGAAGAAGCCCTTCCAGCCTTTGCGGTAATGGAAGGGCTTTTTCTGAAAAATAATGCTTTTCCTCTTGTAAGTTTCCGGGTTATATGATAAACTAAATTGATTTGAAAACCCAATTTTGGAGGAGCTTATGGGATTTCCAACGTAGCCTCTATATAAGGTTTGAAACAGTAAAAATCTTTATGGAGGAAAGATATGTCTAATTTAGTAGAAGAAATCAGCCGCCGCCGGACCTTTGCCATCATCTCCCACCCCGACGCCGGTAAAACCACCCTGACCGAAAAATTCCTGCTCTATGGCGGCGCCATTGCCCAGGCAGGTGTGGTCAAAGGTAAGAAAAATTCCCGGGCTGCCACCTCCGACTGGATGGAGATTGAAAAACAGCGTGGTATTTCCGTCACGTCTTCTGTTATGCAGTTCCAGTACGAGGGCTTCTGCATCAACATTCTGGATACGCCCGGCCACCAGGACTTCTCTGAGGATACCTACCGGACCCTTATGGCCGCCGACTCCGCCGTCATGGTCATTGACGGCGCCAAAGGCGTTGAGCCCCAGACCCGGAAGCTTTTCAAGGTCTGCGCCATGCGGCATATCCCTATTTTCACCTTTGTGAACAAAATGGACCGGGAGAGCAAGGACCCCTTCGATCTTCTGGACGAGGTGGAGCGGGAACTTGGCATCGAAACCTATGCCATGAACTGGCCCATCGGTTCCGGCAAGGACTTCCAGGGCGTCTACGACCGGGAGCATGGAAGCCTGCTGTTTTTCTCCGGCGTTTCCGGCAAGAAGCGGGCTGACAAGCAGGAAGTGGACCTCTACGACCCCGTGGTGGCGGAGCTTCTGGATTCCCAGCAGAAACATCAGCAGCTGATTGACGACGTGGAGCTTCTCTCCGCCGGACGGGAGATGGACCTGGAGGCCGTTCAGGCAGGCCAGCTGTCGCCGGTGTTCTTTGGCTCGGCGCTGACCAACTTCGGCATCGAGCCCTTCCTGGAAGCCTTCCTGAAGCTGACCCCGCCGCCGCTGCCCAGAGTTGCCGACTGCGGGACCATTGATACCTTCAGCCCGGACTTCTCTGCCTTTGTGTTCAAAATTCAGGCAAATATGAACAAGGCCCATCGGGACAGACTGGCATTTATGCGAATTTGCTCCGGCAAGTTCCAGCGGGACGCAGAATACTACCACGTCCAGGGCGGCCGGAAAATGCGCCTGAGCCAGCCCCAGCAGCTCATGGCTGCGGAACGGGAAATTGTGGACGAGGCCTACGCCGGTGACGTTATCGGCGTCTTCGACCCGGGCATCTTCTCCATCGGCGACACCATTACCACCCCGGGGAAGAAGTTCCGGTATTCCGGCATCCCCACCTTTGCCCCGGAGCACTTCTGCCGGGTCTCCGCCAAGGACTCTATGAAGCGCAAGCAGTTTGTCAAGGGCACCGAGCAGATTGCCCAGGAGGGTGCCATCCAGATTTTCAAGGTTCCCAATTCCGGTATGGAAGAGGTTATCGTAGGCGTGGTGGGCACCCTGCAGTTTGACGTGTTCCAGTACCGCATGAAAAACGAGTACGGTGTGGACCTTCGGATGGAAATGCTTCCCTATGAGGAAATTCGCCTGATTGACTCCTACCCGGGAGAACTGGGAGACATGAATCTGGGCTCCGACGCGGAGCTTTTGGAGGACTATCGTGGCCGGAGCCTGCTGGTATTCAGCTCCTACTGGGCCATCGACTTCACCTGCCGGAAGAACCCCGGCCTGCAGCTCAAGGAAATTGTGGTTGCAGAAGGATAATATCATACGGGCCGCTGCTTCAGCAGCGGCCCGTATCTTGCTCTGGGAGGCATTTATGCCTCTTTTTTTGCATCCTTTTCCCTGGTAACGTTTCGGTAATGCTTTTTACTTTTTTGTATGCTAAAATGTAGAAAAATCCAAAAGGGAGTGATTTTATGGCAGCCAACCGAATTCTTATTGTGGAAGACGATGCCGCCATTGCCGACACCATCGCCTTGAACCTGCGCTATGCAGGCTACGAATACCGCCTGTTCCGGGATGGACTTTCCGCCGCCCAGGCCCTGTGGGATGACGAAGCCTTTGATTTGGCTCTGCTCGACATCATGCTTCCGGGGCTGGATGGGTTTGAACTGCTCCCGCTTATGGAAAAGCGCAATATTCCCGTGATCTACATGACGGCGAAAACCGATTCCGAGTCCGAAGTGCGTCTGCTCCGCCAGGGCGCCGAGGACTATCTGGTGAAGCCCTTTGAGGTGGTTACCCTGCTTGTCCGCATGGAGAAAGTGCTGCAGCGCACCGGACGACTCAATCCCATATACCACTTCCGGGATTTCACCCTGGACGCCGAAAACCGGAGCCTTACCAAGGCCGGGGAGCCCATTGAGCTGACACCGCTGGAATTTGACGTGCTGAAAGTGCTTATGAAAAACAAAAACCGCACCGTCTCCCGGGACCGGCTGCTGAACGAAGTCTGGGGCGAAGATTACTTCGGCGATACCCGCACCGTGGACGTGCGTATTGCGAACATCCGCAAAAAACTGGGCCTCACAGATGAGATTCGGGCCATTTCCAAAACGGGCTACCGACTGGAGGAGCGGAAAAAATGAAGTTAGGAAAGAAAATTTCCTTGATTTGCGGAGCAGTGCTGATTTGCGCCGTGGCCATATGCTCCATTTTGCAGCTCATGTGGACCCAAAAACGCTTGGAGGCGCAGACCTTGGACCATCTGCTGCGGAAGCAGGGGGACCTTGCCAGCGCCTTTTTGATGGATTTTGAACAATCCCAGGAGGTCGGGGACAGCCTGGTGGTGCGAAATGTCCTGGCAAGATACTGTTTCTCGAAGCACGCCGACTCCGGGGGCATCCTGGTTATCGACGGAGAGGTACTGGAAAACAAACAGATTTTTGACCCCAGGGACTATCTGCCTATGGGGGAAGAGGACGACCAGCGGCATTTCCGGGGGAAAATCAATGGAAAAGAGATGCTCCTGGTGGGAAGCAGTCTTTACATCAGCTACAAAACCAGGGCACAGGTCTACGTTGCCGAGGACATGACCCCGGTCTTGGAGCAGGTGGCGGCCATGGCCCGGCGCTTTGCCGGCATCGGCCTCATTGCCACGGCTCTGGGCCTTAGCTGCATTCTGATTCTTGTGAACCGGAGCATGCGGTCTCTGGAGGCACTGCAGGCGGCAGCGGCCCAAATCGCCGGGGGCAGCTACGAAAAACGTGCCAAGGTGGAAACCCGGGATGAGGTGGGGGCCTTGGCCCAAAGCTTCAACCACATGGCGGACCGGGTGGAGGCTCACATCGGAGAGCTTACGGAAACGGCCCAGCGGCAGAAGCGTTTCATCGGCGCCGTGACCCACGAATTTAAGACGCCGCTTACCGGGATTTTATTGAATGTGGACACGCTTCTTACATTGTATCTCACGGAAGAGGAGCAAAGGGAGGCGTTGGAGCACATCCAGTCCCAGGCAAAGTGGCTGGAAAGCCTGGTGAAAAAGCTTCTGCATCTCGTCACCATGGGGGAGGAATTGAAGTGTTCCCCTGTGGATGTGGAGGAACTTTTGGAGAAGGTCGAAAGAACCACTGCCGGAACCTTGAACGCCCGTGGGGTGAAGCTGAAAACGGAGTGCTTTACGGATACGGTCAGCGGCGATGAGGACCTGCTGCTTTCCGTTCTGATTAACCTGGTGGACAACGCCGCCAAGGCCTCGAAGCCCGGCGGGACCGTGTATATAACTGCCCACGGCCGTTTCCTGGAAGTGGCGGACCAGGGCATCGGCATCCCTCCCGAGGCCCTGCCCCACGTTACCGAGGCGTTTTACATGGCGGACCCCTCCCGGAGCAAAGCCCAGGGAGGTGTGGGCTTGGGCTTGAGCCTGGTCCGGGAGATTCTGAATGCCCATGGGGCGGTCATGGAAATAGAGAGCGTCCCTGGCGGAGGCACCACGGTCCGGATAAAATTTCCGGCGTAACCGAACGGTAATGGGGCGGTAACCAAATTTCCGCTGAACTGGGTTATGATGGAGCCATCCAAAAGAAAGAAGGTTCGCGTTATGAAACAATTCAAGAAAGTTATGTCAATCGTATTGGCGGCGACCCTGTCCCTGGGCCTGCTCTCCGGCTGCGCCGCCAAAGCCGCCGACGGGGAGAAGCCAACGGAAGCCGCAACCGAAGAGACCAAGGTGTCCGCGGCTCCCCAGTTCCCCAAAACCTTCACAGGGGAGTGGACGGGCCTGGACGGCTACTGGAACGTGAAAGCCGATGCGGAAGTCATCGTACCAGAAGGCCCCATGCCCGTTGCCAAAGTCGCCCGCCGGGAGTTTACCCAGGAAGATGTGGACAACATCATTCAGGTGCTGTTAAAGGGAAATACCTTGTATGAAAACCTGGGCGTTACCCGCCAGCAGTGGGAAGCCCGCATCGAAGAATTGGAGGCCATTCAACGTGGGGACATTCCCTATCAGGGAGACGGAACCATCGACCGTGTCCCGGGCCTGTTGGAAGATGCCAAGAAATATGTAAAAACCGCCAAGGATGAAAATGACCGCATCCCGGCAAATACCAAATTCCACCCCTATGAGCCCTCTCCGGACGCACTGCCGGGCTACACCTATGCGGACGTGGTAGATGGCTGGGCAGAAGTAGAAGGCAAGAAAGTTTATGTCGATATCACTCAGTATGCGCCGGAGGCGGATTTCGGGCGGCAGGCAGCCGAGGTCGGCATGGAGCCCTACATCGCCCCCCACACCGGAAACGTCTGCGCCTGGACCCAGTGGGATAACCTGTGGGGGAACCGAGACCCCATCCAACCCAAGCTTTCCGAAGCGGATGCTCAGAAAATCGGCGATGAAGTCATTGCGGGCATTGGAATCCCTGCGGTGCTGGACCACATGGAGCCTGTGGAATACTTCCAATACGGCACGGAAGAGGAAGTCGTGGACGGAATTGCGGCGGAGCATCCTTTGGGTGTCAGCGGCTACAAGTTGTGCTACGCCCGTCAGGTAAATGGCCGGAAGGCAGGCTGGGTGAACAACCAATACGATGGCGGTGCGACTGAGGATGGCAGCAAGGCATTCTGGATAACGGAACGTCTGGAAATCTATGTGACCGACAAGGGAGAAGTTGCATACTTCCGCTGGTGCAACCCTTATTCTGACCCGGAGATCCAGGAAACCGATGCCAAGCTCATGGACTTTGCCGACATTCAGGAAATTTTTGGCAAGATGATTTTTGTGTTCAACGATTACTGGCGGGAAATTGATGCAAAGAACGGCTACAGAACCAAACATGAATTGAACGTGGACAGAGTGGTTTTGACCTTGGCCTGTGTCGGGGATAAGGATAACGCTACTGAGGGCAAGCTGGTTCCCGTATGGGATTTCTATGGTACCGAGCGCACCCAATATCCGAAGGAGGGTAAGCTGGTTTGGACCGACCCCAACGCGCGCTCCGACGCGCTAATCCACCTGACTATCAATGCCATGGACGGCACTATCCTGGACCGGGGACTGAGTTACTAAGCTTAAAAAGGGTGCGGCTGTTCGCACCCTTTTTAAGCTGCTGTTCGCCGCAATTCAGCAGGGGAGAGGCAAGCCTTTCCTCTGCAGAAGGGCGCCGGAAAATGCTTGCAATTCCTTTTTCCTCTCTGTATAATATAGGGACAGAAAAAGGAGGCTAATGAATGAAAGCCTTACAGCATTTTTTAACCATTACAAAGCACCGCTTTTTGGTCTGCGCCGGATGCT
>DVJG01000195.1 GCA_018710805.1 Candidatus Faecousia faecipullorum | reverse complement strand
CCCATTGCAGAAAACTGGGCATCTGCGGTGTATCGGCCTTCCGGGTCCAGGGAATCCACCAGCAGCGGAAGCGGACTGCGCTCATAACGCGCTTCCAGCTCCATAAAAGCCTGCTTAACGGCGTCCGAAAGAATGACTTTTTCCCGGACCCTTTCCAGGAACCTGTAGCCTATTACGCCTACGATGATCATAACCAGCAGTACGGCAATGAGAATGATTGTCCATCCTTTGATATGTTTTTTCATGATCGCCTACCCCTTTCTTAACTTCCTTATTTTACCCAAAGTTTGTGAATTCCATATGAAGAAAAAGGTCTGCCGCTGTATGGCAGACCTTTTTTATGCTTTCGGATGGCATTTTTCGTACACGGATTTGAGCTTTTGATTGATCATATGCGCGTACATCTGGGTGGAGGAGATGTCGCTGTGGCCCATGAGCTCCTGGAGGGAACCCAGGTCGGCACCGTTTTCCAGCAGGTGCACCGCGAAGCTGTGCCGCAGTGTGTGAGGCGTAATCTCCTTTTCGATGCCTGCTTTCCCTTGGTAGAATTTGAGAATCTTCCAGAACCCCTGACGGCTCATGCGGGAACCGCCCACATTCACAAACAGTGCTTTCTCCTGGGGGTCTGCCAGCATACCCAGCCGGATATCCTTTATGTACACCGCCAGCGCCTTCTGGGCGGCGGGATACAGCGGGATTGCCCGGGATTTTTTTGCGCTGGAACACTTGAGAATTCCAAGCTCCAGATTCACATCGTCCACATTCAGGTCAATAAGCTCCGTCACCCGGATGCCTGTTGCGTACATGACCTCCAGCATGGCCTTGTCCCGGTAACCCTTGGGGTCCACGCAGACAGGCTGGGCCAGAAGCAGCTCCACTTCTTTTCCGGTGAGTATTTCGGGCATCTTCCGCTCGCCGCGGTCCACATGGATATCCGCGTCCACAGGCGAAACTTCCAGGAATCCCGTGGCTACCAAGTAGTGGTAAAAGTTCTTCAGACTTGCCAGCGTTCTGGAAGCTGTTGCTCCGGATTTCCCTTCGCTTTGCAGATGCTGCAGGTAATCACGGATATTCTGTTGGCTGACGCTCAGCAGTTCAATCCCTTCCTTATTTTGGAGCCAGTCGGCATACTGCCGGATGTCCCGCATATAGGAAGAGACCGTATTGCCCGACGCCTGCTTTACCTTGGTCAGGTAATTTTCATAGGCATGAATCAAATCCAACATGAATCCCGATACCCATTTTCCCTTTCTAGAATTCTATCAAACCCGCAAGCAGCGGTGAGATGATGCTTTTGTTGACGCTTCCTATCAGCAGGATGCCGCAAAGTATGACCAGGACTTCGCCCAGAGAGGCGCCCCTCCCGCCGGGAGGATGGCGGAGCCAGAACCAATACAGCACCGGCAGAACTGCCTCGTCTCCAAATAACAGGAGGCTCTGCACCAGCCAGCCCGCAGATCCATAGGCGCGAATCACGGCGCAGTATGAGAAAGCAAATAAAAATGCTTTGACAAAGCAGATAGGAAGCAGCAATCGGGGCCTCCCCAGAGAGACCACAGCCGCAGAAATCAGAAAAGGCAGGATGCTGATACTCAGCAGACGAACGATCGATCCCGGCGCATTGGGCGCTCGGTACATCAAAGAAATGGGAGAATCTTCTTCGGACAGAAACAGCAGCAGACCTGCCAGGATACCCAAAAGAAAGGTGCCTGCAAGTGACCACTGCCACACCTTGCGCCGCCGCAGCGACACAGGGTCACAGATTTGCCGATCCAGGGAATACGCCCCTCCTTTCCAGACGCTTGTATGGAAAGACCTTACGGAAAAAACTGGGCGCATCCGGCTTTCGGAACAATAAAGCCTCAAACGGAATACGCCTATACTATACTCCTAAATTTACATTTTTTCAAGTATTTTTAGCCAAAAGTCAGTTTTTTGTAAATTATGCCCATAATTATGTTTATGCTTTTATGTCAACTCAGTAAACTAAGGGATTTAAAATCTTTGCCATTTTCAACTTTTTATCAATATCTTGCGATGAAATTTCATATTTTGCACTAAATATAGATTCTGCAAGAATTCTTTCAAACAAGCGATTTAGGGTAAATTATATTTACTCAGTCCGATATTTTGTACAACTTAACGATGGGCAATGCGGACCCTCTTCCCTTTTCCTGGACGCCGGCCGCCGGATTTGGGAAGTGCAGCAATGGCACACCCCCCGAAAACCAGGGCCGCTGTTACGCCTACTGCCTCATACTGTCCCCCAAAAAACAGGGCCGTTGTACCCAGCAGAATGCCAAGATACAGCGCGCCGGAGCCAAAACACACCGCCAGCCGCTGCCGTCGGATTTTAGAAAATGCAGTGGCAGCTCCGCAGAAGGAGGCCAGAAGGATGAGGCCCGCAATGCCATAGCCAATATTTTCCCAGGCCATCTTTTCCGCATCCACAAGCTTCGCAAAGATTGCCCCCAGAGATACTGTAATTACAATATTCACCACAGCACCCCAGGCAAGTCCTGCGGGCACGGAAGAGGCTACCCCTGTACGCTTTGTTTCCATGTCTCCACTCCCCTTTCGCTACAGCTTATTCTCCCCAGGGAAAAAAATAACCAGGGCAGGCTTTTGCCTGTCCCGGTATAAGCGGAAAATATATCTCAAACTCCACACGCAGGAGACTGCAAAAAACATGTCAAAAAGCCCCGGAGGGGGTTTTGACAGTGAAAACCGGGGCAGGCATTTGCCTGTCCCGGAAGTATGTTATTTCGATTCTCAGACCTCTACGTCCACGTTCTTCTGCTTGCGCTGGGCCTGGGTTTCTGTAACCGTACGGAAACGCATACGGGTTTCCCGCACCTCGGAGAGGGCCTTGGAGATGGCTTCCTCGGTCTGACGGAGGGATTCATCCATATAGTCGTTGCCCGCCTTGCGGAGCTGATTGATTTTATTCTGGGTCTCACCTACCAGGTCCTCGCTGCGCTTCTTTGCCTCGGCGTAGATGGCCTCCCGGGTGAGCATCTGCTTGGACTTCTCCTGGGCGTCCCGGAGGATGGTCTCCGCCTCCCGGCGCGCCTGGCTGATGAGTTCATTGCGGGACTCTACAATGGTCCGGGACTGTTTGATCTCCCCGGGAAGCTGGGCGATGATCTCATCCAGCATATCCAGAACCTTGTCCCGTTCCAGGATACACTTATCCGCTGCCAGAGGCATGGAACGTGCGTCCTGTACCATGTCGTACAATGCGCCAATAATGTCTTCGGTGTTACGGTCGCTCATGTTTCGTTTCCTCCTTGGATGTTGTGTTTCCTCTTTTCTATTTTTTCCAGAAAGTCCGGAATAATTTCACAGGGCAGAAAATCCGAAAGATTTGCTCCGTAGCTGCCAAGTTCCTTGACAATGCTGGAGCTTAAGTACATATACCGGCTCTCAGCGGTCAGGAACATGGTGTCCAGGTCCGGGTTTAATTTGTGGTTGATAAGGGCCATTTGGAACTCGTTTTCAAAGTCGGACCCTTCCCGCAGTCCCTTGACGATGACGCAGCTGCCCCGGCGTCTGGCGTAGTCCGCCAAAAGAGCATGGGAACTGTCCACTTCCACATTGGGAAGGTCCTTGGTCACCCGGCGGATGAGGTCCACCCGCTCTTCCAAAGTGAACATGGGATTTTTTCCGGCGTTCACCATGACGCACACGATGAGTTTGTCAAAAATATTGGCGGCACGGCGAATGATGTTCAAATGGCCGCTGGTCACCGGGTCAAAACTGCCCGGGTAGATTGCAATCTTCATAAATTTTCCACCTGCTTACGCCTTCCGATACAGCGTAAGTAGCGTCTTTCCGTACTTATAGTCTTTGGAGCGTGTGTAGCCATCGATCATAAAAGGCAGTTCTTTCCCCAAAGGACGCTCTGTAATTATTATACCACCGCTTTCCAAAATGTCAATTTCGGTTATGCGTTTTAAGGAATTTTCAAGAAACACCTCTGCATAGGGTGGGTCCAGGAAGACAATGTGAAATTTTTCCCGGCAGTGGTCCAGATAGTCCAGGTAATCGCTCCGGACTACCCTCCCCTGCCCTTCCAGCTTTGTCCGTTTCAGATTTTCCCGAATCAGCTTGCAGGCATCTTCCCGGGCATCTACAAAAACGGCGCTGTCGGCGCCGCGGCTCAGGGCCTCGATGCCCAGCTGCCCCGTGCCGCCGAAGAGGTCCAGCACCCGGGCGCCGGGAACGTCAAAATTGATGATGCTGAATAGCGCCTCTTTCACCCGGTCGGAGGTGGGCCGGGTCAGCATTCCTTCCGGGGTTTTCAGCTGAACACCCCGGGCTTTTCCTGTAATGACACGCATAGTTTACCCTTTCTATTCAAAATTCTTCCTGTTCCTTCTCACGAAAGTGCTGGTACACCGCCGCCGCGGCATCCTTGGGCAGCATTCGCTCCAGTTCCGGAAGGGTTGCCTGACCGATGGCGGTCAGAGACTTGAACTGCCGCAGAAGCTCCTGCTTCCGTTTTGGACCAATGCCCGGTATGCCGTCCAGCTCGGAATAGCGAAGGCGCTTGCTGCGAAGCTGGCGGTGATAGTTGATTGCAAACCGGTGGGTCTCCTCCTGAATGCTGCCAATGAGGGAGAAAATGGCCTGGTTATTATCAATACGGATTTCCTGCCCCTCAGGGGTCACCAGGGCCCGGGTACGGTGACGGTCGTCTTTCACCATGCCGAACACCGGAAAGTGCAGCTCCAGCTCCCCAAGGGCAGCCACGGCCACCTTGGCATGGTTCACGCCGCCGTCTATGAGCAGAAGGTCCGGGCCTTCGTCGAAGCCCTTATCTCCGGCTTTATAATGGGCAAAACGGCGCTTGACCACTTGGTGCATGGATGCGTAGTCGTCCTGACCGCTTAGACCTTCCAATTTGAATCGCTTATAGTCGCTTTTTTTAGGCTTGCCGTCCTTGAACACCACCATGCTTGCCACAATATCCGTGCCGGAGATGTTGGAGATATCGAAGGACTCCATCCGATTGGGGGTTTCGATGCCCAGCATTTTTCCAAGCAGGGTCAGAGTTGCGCTGACGCGCTCTTCCTTGCCTGTAACCCGCTCCGCTTCCTCAAAGGCGTTTTTGCAGGCCAGTTCCACCAGGCGGACATTGTCGCCCCGCTGGGGCACGTGGAGCTTGGGAAGACGGCCGAATTGCTGCTGCAGCAGCTCGGCGAAGAGCTCGCCGTCCTCGATTTCAAAAGGCAGAAGCACCCGCTTGGGCGCCAGACCCCGGCTGAGGTAAAACTGCTTGAGCAGGCTGGAAACAGCCTCCTGCTTGTCGTCGGGTTTCGGGAACACCTCATATTCCTTGTCCAGCAAATTGCCGCCGGAAAAGTGGAGCACCGCAAAGCAGGCCTTGGCCTCGGTCTCGCCGTAGCCCACCACGTCCGTATCCGCCAGGGTTCCGGCGGTGACCAGCTGTTTCTGTCCCAGGTTCTCCACCGCCGTCAGACGGTCCCGGAGGCTGGCTGCCAGCTCAAATTCCAGGTTCTCTGCCGCAGAAAGCATCTGCCTGCGGATATCTTCGGCAACGGCCTTGTAGTCTCCCTGCAGGAGCTGTTTTGCCTGCAGCATGGTCTGCCGATACTCGGTGCAGGATTTATTATTCTGGCACCATCCGGCGCACTGGTTCATGTGGTAGTTGAGACAGGGGCGCTCCTTGCCGATGTCCCGGGGGAACTGCTTGTGACAGCCCGGAAGCTTCAAAGTCAGGCGAATGGCCTCCATAACGTCATGGGTCACCGCTCTGGCGCCGTAGGGGCCGTAGTAGTCTGCACCGTCGTCGGCCAGCTTGCTGACCATGGTGATTCTTGGATAGATTTCCCGCATATCCAGCCGCAGATAGGGATATCCCTTGTCATCTTTAAGCAGGATGTTGTATTTCGGCAGATAGCGCTTGATCAGGGAGCACTCCAGAACCAGGGCTTCAAATTCCGAGGCGGCGACGATTACGTCAAAATGGTCAATTTTACTGACCATAAGCCGGGTCTTGGGCGTATGGGACGCCGTGTCCTGAAAATACTGACTGACCCGGTTCTTGAGCTTCTTGGCTTTGCCCACATAGATGACCTTGTCACTTTTGTCCCGCATGATGTACACGCCGGGAGCAAACGGCAGGCCCAGGGCCTTTTCCTTCAATTCATCAAATGTCATAGCTTTCTCATAAGAAGGCCGCCTCAACGCAGAAGGCATTGAGGCGGCGCCATTGTAATTTTTTAGTAGACGTCCCGCTGGAGCAGCTCTTCCAAGGCGGTAACGGCGGCCTCTGCATCGGAGCCGGCGGCGCACAGCGTCACGGTTGTGCCAGTGACAATGCCAAGGGACATAATGCCAAGAAGACTTTTGGCATTCATTTTTCGATTCCCGGATTCCAGCCAAATGCTGCTCTCAAATTCGTTGGCTTTCTGGACAAAATAGGTCGCCTGCTTGTTATGCAGACCAGATTCGCAACGAACAACAACTTCTTTATTGAACATAACAACACTCCTTTGCATCTTCCTCGGACGGATGTACAGGGTTTAACCTTTTTCTATCATAGCATTTTTATCAAAAAAGTCAACTAATTTTCGTCACCACTGCCACCCCGTCCGGGAATCCTCTGGAAATTTTCAGGGGTCGTTGAGGAAATCAGTCAAATTCCGCAATGGTAACCCCGTCCTCGCCTTCGCCGTACTGGCCCAGGCGGAATTTCTTTACGAACTTATTCTTTTTCAGAGACTGCTGGACTGCCGCCCGAAGCGTTCCGGTGCCTTTGCCGTGGATAATGCGGACCTGGCTGACGTGGCTTCGCATGGCCTCATCCAGGTATCGATCCAGGACGCAGATGGCCTCCACGGCGTCCATGCCCCGCAGGTCCACTTCCGTGGGCATGGCGGCAAGCTTCATCTCCCGGCCGGAATGCTTGGGACGCCCGCCCTTGACTTCATAAGGGTTCTCGTTTTCCAGCAGGTAGATTTCGTCGGCTTTGGCGGTCATTTTCAGAATGCCCGCCTGTAGCTGATAGGTGCCATCCTTGTTGATGCCGATGACGCTGGCCTTGGTACCGAGCTTCAAAAGCTCCACCGTGTCTCCGATGAGAATGCCCCGGCTGGGTTTGGGACGTTCCTTCTTCGGCTGAGAGGAACGAAGCCTGTCCTCCGCCTCGTTCAGGTTTCGCCGAAGCTCCGCCTGACGCTGGTTGATACCTGCGGTGTTGGCGCCGTCGGTGAGCTGTTTCCGCAGAGCCTTCAGCTCTTCCGAGGCGCGGTTGGCGGCGGTCCGGGCCTCATCGATAATGTGCTGAGCCTCCCGGCGGGCGGACTCCATGGCCTTTTCCTTTTCTTTTCGGAGCTGTTCGTTGTATTCCTCGCTCTGCTGTTTGATTTTGGCGGTCTCCTGGCGGAGGCGTTCGGCCTCCTGACGGGCGGATTCCATCTGCTGGCGCTGTTTTTCCAGCTGGGACAGCACGTCTTCAAAGTCCTTGTCGCTCTTATCCACCAGAGAATCGGCTTCTTTCAGAATGTCCTCGCTGAGCCCCAGCTTTCGGGAGATGGCGAAGGCGTTGGACTTGCCGGGGATGCCGATAAGCAGCTTGTAAGTAGGCCGCAGAGTCTCCACGTCAAATTCGCAGGAGGCGTTGATTACCCCCGGGGTACGCATGGCATAGAGTTTTAGCTCAGCGTAGTGGGTGGTTGCCACCACCCGGCTTCCCATTTTCCGGCAGAATTCAATGATGGCTGT
>DVJG01000194.1 GCA_018710805.1 Candidatus Faecousia faecipullorum | reverse complement strand
GGCTGGAAGGCTGAGAAGACCCTGGAGGATATGTGCCGGGATTCCTGGAACTGGCAGAAGAACAACCCCATGGGCTACGGCGAATAATTGATAACGCAAAAAGAGACGGCATGGATTTTTCCATGCCGTCTCTTTTTTGAAAGGCTTTGATAAGACTACGGAACACAGTAGGGGAGGGATTTATCCCTCCCTCTGCTGTGTATATCGAAGGGCTGCGATAGTATTACAGGGGAGGGCTCAATTCCTCCCCTGTCGTCTATGTCATCCAATATCCCGCTTTTTATAGAACCGAATGGAGAGCAGCCAGGAGAGGGCGTAGAGAATTACGATTACCCCCAGAACACAGGGGAAAAGGAAGCGGAACCGGGAGAGATCATACGGAAGAAGCGATTTGGTGGAGGAAGACGAGAATGATGTAAAGCCTACAACGGCACCTGTGAAACCGATAACAGCGCCAAAGATAATAAGCTGTATGATTTTACCTTTTGCTACGCCGCACTTAAAAATCAAAGGAAGTGTGAAAATTGGCAGCAAGCTGGTACAGACGGTGATGCTGACGGCCAAGCCTCCCAGTTCTGCCCAGGAGAAGCAATCCCGAATCACCCAGGCGATTCCTTGACTTGCCAGGGTCAGAACCAGAAAAGTGACCTGACCAAAGAGCCCCATGAGATACTTAGCGCTGACCACCTGGGCCCGGGAGCAAGGTAGCGTGCCGCAGAACCCTTCCCATTTGCTGACCTCGTCCATCTGCTGCAGGCTTGTGGGAATGAGACTTAAGAGCAGGCAGGGGTAGTAGAGGAGAAAGGGAGTGGTGAAAGGACTCAATGCCATGGCAAGAAATAGGATGGCTATCAGATAGAAAATCCAAAACGCTTTTCTGGCCTGATACCATTCTTTCAGCAGTAAACCCTTCATTTTTTCTCCTCCTTTACCATGAGCACAAAGAGCTCTTCAATGCTGACATTGCCGACTTCCAGCCCCTGGGGCACAGCATCCCGCAGGACCAGGGCCTCGGACCCGTAGGGGGTGTCCTTCCTGTGTACAATGGCGTCTGCGTCCAGGCCGTCCAGAGCTTCCCTGGTGCACCGCAGGATGCCGTACTGGCTTAAAAGGGCGTCCTTTTCCGCATACAGCATGAGCTTTCCCTTGTGGAGAAACGCGATGTAGTCACAGACCCGCTCCAAATCGCTGACGATGTGAGAGGACATGAGCACCGTGTGATTTTCGTCTCTTGTGAAGTCCTCCAGCATTCCCACCACCTGGTCCCGGACCACCGGGTCCAGGCCGCTGGTGGCCTCGTCCAGCAAAAGAAGCTTCGGATGGTGAGAGAGGGCAATGGCAATGCCCAGCTTCATTTTCATGCCCCGGGAGAAGTCCTTGAAGGGCTTTTTTTCAGGAATTTCCAAGGCGGATATGTAGGAAACATAGGCCCCCATGTCCCAATTCCGGAAGATATTCTTCATGATATTTCCCACCTGGCGCGCATTCAGAGCGGGCGGGATGCCTTGTTCGTCCATGACAACGCCAAGGTCCTGGCGGGCCAGCACGTTCTCCCGGCTGTCCTTCCCCAGAATGGTAATGGTTCCGCCGTTCTGGTGGAGCATATTCAGAATCAACTTGATTGTGGTGCTTTTGCCCGCGCCGTTTTCTCCGATGAGCCCCAGAATGCAGCCCGACGGCAGGGTCAAATCCAGAGGCCCCAGGGTAAAGCCGGGATAGGATTTTGTGAGACTGTGAATTTCCAATGCGTTCATGTGTGTTCCTCCAAACTGAAACGGACCATGTCCAGAATCTCCTGGCTGCTTAAATTGCAGGCGGCGGCCAGCTGGACCACGGCATCAATGTGTTCTTCGATTTTTTTCAGGTGCTCCTCCCGGAGAAGCGCCGTGTTTTTGGGGGCTACGAAGCAGCCTTTTCCCGCTATGGTATAGAGAAAGCCATCCTTTTCCAGTTCGTCATAGGCCCGCTTGGTGGTGACGAAGCTGATGCGAAGGTCCTTGGCAAGTCCCCGGATAGAGGGGAGCATCTCGTCAGGCTGCAGGGAACCGCTGATGATCTGATTTTTGATCTGGGTGTAGATCTGGTCGTAAATTGGTGCGCCGCTTTTGTTGTCGATGAAAACTACCATGCAATCACCTCTGTATCAACTGTATAGCTATAGTATATACAGTTGATACAGAAAAGTCAATAGGAAAAGAAAAAATTTGCAAAAAAATAAGGGCGGGATTTGTCCCGCCCTTATTTGCACCGGGACAAATACATCATGGCGTATTTGCCCTGAAAGTTCGTATTATGGCAAATCCTCGGCAGTGACCTGCTCCAAGGCATTTCCGTGAATCATCAGTGCGTAATTCCGCGCCTTCAGCGCCGCCGCAAATTCCTTTCCGTCCCGGACCCGGCAGGGAAGCAGAATGCCGGCTGCACCGATGAGGGGATCGTCGCTTTCGTGGATGTCTCCGCCGCTGGTGAGGATGAAGTCCCTTGTCTTGGCAAGTTCCAGAGCCTGCCGGTCCTCTCCGGGGGAATTGCAGGCGTTGTAGATTTCGATGCCGTCCACCAAGTCAATCCGCGGGGCAAAGCTCCGGTTGATATAGCCCCGGTCCCGGAAAGGATGGGCGTGGATGGCAATGCCTCCCGCAGCGTGGACCCGGGAAACCAAGGTATCGATGGAAATATCCGGAATGTCGGGATTATTCAACAGAAAGGCCAGGTCAATGCCATAGAAAAGAATCTCTTTTCCGCCGCCGTAAAAGTGCTCAATGCCGAAAATCACGTCAAAATCCAGCTTGTGGCCTTCGGCCTTGGCCTCCAGGTAGGCGTCGTAATACCTGTGCATCCGTTCCTCCCAAGGGAGATCCTTTGGGACGGCGGTGTTTCCGAAAATGAAGTGGTCCGTCAGAACCAACCCGGCATAGCCGGCGCTGTGATAGGCCCGGACCATGTCTGCGGCGGTGCTGTGGGCGCACTTGCTGCATTGCGCGCAGTGGCAATGGGTCTCGTAGAGAAAAGGCATGGGATAAGGCTCCTTGAAAGATTAGTTTGCTTCGCTGAATAACCGGTCGTAGTCGTAATTTCCGTAGAAATCCAGAACACTTTTCCAGTGCTCCTGGCAGTTGTCCTTTGTCAGGCGATATTCGCCTTTTTGCATCCGGGAAAGGATCAGGGAGTTGATCTCCGGGGAATAGTGGACGATGTCCCGGTAGTTATCCAGATTTACGATGGTGTCAAAGTCCGTATAGAAGGAGTAGAGCTGAATGTTGTCCGCTTCCAGCAGGACTTCGCTGGCCTTTTTGAAGGCGTCCACCTGAAATTCCAGGGAACCCTCCCGCTGATGGTTGTCCCAGTTCAGAATGCTGTAGGGCGGGAAAAAGTAGAGAAACGTGATTTGGGGATTTTCTTCCGCCAGGCGCAGAGCCGTATCCCGGAGGGTGTGCTCAATTTGGTCGGCCTGTTCCTGGGTGAGGACCTTCTTCTCGGCAGCCTGGTCCAGGCGTTTGTAGTTCTCGATGACATTCTGGGCATCGTAGGTATACAGGTGGCCCCAGGCGCCGAAGTCGTCAAAACTGGTGGTGGCGTTCCCCTGGCGGGTAAAGTTCAGGGTCTCCAGGGAGGCGCCGCAGAGAATTTCCCGGTTGAGAAGATAGTTTACATCGTTTACAGGATTGTCGTCATAGAGGTAGGAGGGATAGTCGCCCTTTGCTTCAATCAGGTCCTTGCCTCCCAGCAAAAACCACTCGTCCATGCCGAAAACCACCAATTTTAGCTCCGGCTGGCTCCGGACGGCCTGCTCTAAATTCTGGAAAATCTCCCCATAAGAGCCGCCGGAATAGCAGGCTTTTACGGAGTGTACGCCGAAGAGCTGGTCCAGCTCGCTGTTTTTGAAATTCTCCGTAAGAGAGGTGCCGGTGATGAGGGCGTCATAGGAGAAGTGGCGCACAATGCCGTCATTCTGGTAGCGCTGGTTATTGAGGGGATAGGCGATGCCCTCCAGGGGAGCGTGGTAGTGAAAATAGGGGTCGATAAACGCCGTAATGGCCCCTGCAATTACCAAAATCACCAGGGCAAGGGAGAGGGAAAGGATACACCAAGCCTTATTTTTCATAGGTTTCTCCTTAGAAATTGAAATAGAGGAAGGTGCTGACGCCCGAGAAGGACAGCACACAGAGGGCCAGCAGCAGGGAAATGGTCAGAAGGTTCGTCCACCTGGGCCGGAAGACCAGCATGTGCTCATAGGCGTTCCGGCACCCCAGAACGAGGAGCAGACTTCCTAAGTAGAAGGGCGGCACCAGCAGTTCCAGCCGATATTGGAGGCTCCACAAACTGGGAACCCAGGAGACAAGCATCTTGATCTCGGGCAGGAAAAAGGCTGCGGCCAGCTCCTGATTCACGGGCCCAAATTCCATGCTTATGAGCCGCTTGCAGAACACAATAGCATCTCCCAGGGTTTCCGCCCGGAAGAGGACCCAGGTGAGATTCACAAAGCCGAAGGTTACCAGCCACCGGAGGGCCGGGTGGATATCCCGTTCATTGATTCTGAAAGCCCGCTCCAGAACCGACAGCACTCCGTGGAGGATGCCCCAGAGGAAGAAGGTGTAGTAAGCGCCGTGCCAGATGCCGCTGGCAAGAAATACAATGAGAACATTGACGTAGGTGCGGACTTTTCCTTTCCGGTTGCCGCCCAGAGGAATGTAGATGTACTTGGTGAGGAATCGGGTCAGAGTCCGGTGCCACCGCTTCCAGAACTCCGTAATGGACAGGGCCTTGTAGGGAGAGGAGAAATTCTCCGGCAGGTCGATGTTCATCATCTTGCCGAGACCTACGGCCATGTCGCTGTAGCCGCTGAAATCGAAATAGATCTGGAAGGTGTAGGCAAAGCTCGTGAGGATGGCATTGGTGGCATCCAGAGCCTGGACGTTGGAGAAGCCCCAGTTGGCGGCGCCTCCGAAGACGTCGGCAAGCAGAACCTTTTTGGAAAGGCCCAGAACAAAGAGGAACAGGCCTTTGGAGAAGTTGTCCCAGTTAAAGTGCTTTTTGCCTTCGTCCAAAAACTGGGGAATCAGCTCGTCGTGGGTCACAATAGGCCCTGCCACCAGCTGGGGGAAGTAGGAGACAAAGCAGGCGTATTGCAGGAAGGGGTAGTGCTTGACTTCTCCACGGTAAAAATCCACCACATAGGAGAGCTGCTGGAAGGTGAAAAAGCTGATGCCGAGAGGCAGAACGATGGTCCGCAGGGTCATTTCAAAGCCGAAAATGCGTTCCACGTTGGTCAGGAAGAAGTTGAAGTATTTGTAATAAAAGAGGATGGCCAGGTTCAGAAGAACCGCCAGGGTTACCTCCAGCTTCCGGAGTTTTTGACTTGCGGTTTTCTCCATGGCCAGGGTAAAGCCATAGTTAAAGACGATGGATACAGCCATAATGGCCAGATACCCCACATGGAAGTACCCGTAAAACCACAAACTCATGGCCAGCAGGAACACCTGGGAGAGCGTGTATTTCCCCAGACGGTTCAGACCGAACCAGCCCGCCAGGCACAGGGGGAAGAAGAAAAGAAGAAAAATATAAGAATTAAAGAGCACAACCGGGTCCTCCTATGGATTTTCTACATTAATTATATACATAGAACCCTTTCCGTCAAGTCAACGGAGAAAATTTGGGCAAAAAAACGATGCCGCCCCCTTGGACGGCATCGTTTTGGGTCAATTTGCGTCGCTTAAAACAAAATGGCAGAAACGCAGCATTTCGTACCAGTCGCTCCCATCGAAGCAGACGGTGGTTCCTTCCTTCAGGGAGGCCCCGGGGTAGAAGCTCTTGCTGTAGGCCAGGGCGTGGCGGATGAAGGTCACTTCCATATGAAAGTGTTCCGGCATGGGAACACGGCACTGGGATGCTTTGGAAACGGCCTCTTTTGCCGCCGCCTCAATTTTCTCCACGGCCTCCTGGGGATGGATGGAGATGCAGGCCCCGCCCATGCCTTCATTCACAGGCACCGTGGTAATGGCGGGAATGAGGGTTTTTGCAAAGTCGCAGAGGGCCTTGTCTCCGGTCACCAGGGCCACGGGCACGCCGTAGTATCCGGCGGTGTAGGCGTTGATGAGAAACTCCGGACAGGGCAGGCCGTTGAGGGATACGTAGGAATTGCGGGTATTCATGGTGTGGCTCAGGGGATTGCCCGGGCATCCGGCCCAGGCGTGGTAGCC
>DVJG01000193.1 GCA_018710805.1 Candidatus Faecousia faecipullorum | reverse complement strand
ATGAGGAAGCCCAGAAGCACAATGTCCAGCAGTGTCGTCAGGCGCAGTTTCTTCACCTTGCACAGCACCGCCACGCCGATAATGGCGCCGATGACCCCGCCGTAGATGGCGAGACCGCCCTCCCAGATGTACAGGACGGAGATGGGGTTCGACGCATAGTCCGCCCACGAGAAAATGCAGTAGTAGGCACGGGCACAGATAATGGAAAAGGGTGTCACCCACAGGACTCCGTCCAGAATGTCGTCCTGCTTAAGGCCGAACTCCTTGGCCCGTCTCATGGCGTAGAGCACCGCCAGCATAAGGCCAACGGCAATGACCAGGCCGTAGAAACGGATGGTGAAGGGTCCGAGCGCCACTTCTCTGGCAGGGTTGATTTCAATCCCAAAGGACGGGAAGGAAATAGACGAATAGTTGGCTGGTATCATTGGGCATTCTCCTTTTCTAAGGGTTTTATTACGGACAGGCTGCACCGCTCCGGCGTGACCACCCGGTTCAGAAAGTCCAGAATCTCCCCGGCTTCAATGCTCCGGTACACCTCCGGAAAGCGGAAATAGTCAAAATCGGCAAAGTGATAGGCGCAGACCCGGAAGCAGGTGGCGTCGAAGCTGTCAAGATTCCGAATGCGTCTTCCCAGAGCGCTGCGCTTCATGCGAAGAAAGCTTTCCTCGGGAATGCCCCCTTCGCAGAGCCTCCGGGCCTGGTCTAAAATCCCATTGCGGATTGTTTCCGGTTCTTCCGAATCTCCCGAGCACAGCAGCATGGCACAGCCGTCTACCGTCTCGAAGCCGCCGCCGAAGGAGGTGTCGATGACCCCTTCCTCATAGAGCTTCAGATACAGCTGGGAGCTTTCGCCGAAAAGGGCCTCGGCGGCCAGATCCGCAACCATTTCCTCCCGGATGGCGGCGCTTCCTTTGCCAAGGGGTTCACACTTAAAGGCCAGGTCAAACATGGGCATGGCAACTTCCATGGCGTCTTCCGTGTAGGCTTTGGGACAGGTCATGGCCTCCTGCCAGATGTTTTTCTTGACACCTACGCTCTTCCTCTCGTCGCCCAGGACCTCCCGGGCAATGTGGGACACGGTCTCCGGGTCCACATCGCCAATCACGCAGAGAATCATATTCCCCGGGGTGTAGAAGGCCCGGTGGCAGTCGTAGAGGACCTGGGGCGTGATTTCCCGAATGGATTCCTCATTGCCCAGCACCGGCACCCGGACGGGGTGATTTTCATACATGGCCTCGGTCAGGTTCTGGAACACGGCGCTGTCCGGGGTGTCCAGATCCATGCCGATTTCCTGGTCGATGATGCCCCGCTCTTTTTCCACGCTCTCGTCGGTGAAATAGGGAGTGGACACAAATTCCAGCAGAAGCCGCAGGCACTTTTGGAAATTTCCGGTGGTGGAAAAATAGTAGGCGGTCATGTCGTAGCTGGTGAAGGCGTTGGTGCTGGCGCCCAGGGCGGCAAACTCCGCCGACACATCCCTTCCAGGCAGGTCAAACATTTTATGCTCCAAAAAATGGGCCACGCCTGCAGGTGCATGGTAGTCCTTCCCGTCCAGGGAAAAATCCCGATGGATGGAGCCGTAGTCCGTAACGAAGTAGGCAAGGCTCTTGGTAAAGCCCTTTCTTGGAATCACCGCCACATGGAGGCCATTTGGGAGCTCTTCCCGGTAAACGCACTCGTCCAGTTCCGGATAGTCGAATTTTCTCATGGATTCCCTCCTCGCAGGAAATAGGATGTGTGGGGCTTCACGGTTTTCGCCGCTTCCACTGCATCCCGGAGCGTCACCTTTTCCACGGCGGCCATGTATTGCTCCCGGCTGAGCGCAAGGCCGCTGAGGGCAGCGGTGGCGTAGTAGCCCTCCAAGGCGGACAGGGAATCCGCTGTTGCCCGGAGAGATGACAGCAGGGCCTCTTTCGCAGCGGTAAGCTCCTCTTCCGTAATAAACCCATTCCGGCAGGCGGCAAGCTGTTTCTCCACCTCCTCCCGGGTCTCGGCTTCCTTGTCAAAGTCGATGCCTGCGGAAACGGTTACAATGCCCTTGGTGCCATAGTAGGCAGAGCCGATGGAATAGCAAAGGGATTTTTTCTCCCGGACGTTTTGGAAGAGCTTGCTGGTCATGCCTGCGCCGAAGAGGGCATTGAATACCTGCATGGCGGGAAATTCCGGGTCCCGGTTGGTGATGGGGGTTACATAGCCAAGGCAGAGCTTTCCCTGGGAGACCTCCATGGTCTCCACCACATCCCGGCCGGTGCCACCCCGCAGGGGGGTCTGGGGCGCCAGGGTCACAGGCTCCCGCTGCAGAGACGTGAACATGGGTTTCAGCAGTTCCGCCACAGCCTCCGGAGCGGCGCTTCCCACGTAGAAGATCTCCACCGGGCTCTCCCGCAGAACCTTCTTGTAGTGGTCATAGAGGGCTTCCGGCCCAATGGCGGAAACGTCCTCTTTCTCCCCCAGCCGGGGCAGTCCAAAGGGGTCCCCCTGGCACATGACTCTGAGGAGTTTTCCCATGGCGTAGATGCGCTTGTCATTCAGATCCGATTCAATGGTGGCAATCAGGTTCTTCTTCTCCCCTTCCACAAAGGAGGAGAGAAATGTGCCGTTTTCCAGCAGGGGCTCCAGGAGAACCTCCCCGGCAAAGTCCAGCACGGGTTCCAGGACCCGGTCCCCCGGCAGGGCAAAGCGGTCGTCCATAAAGCCCAGATACAGTCCCGTGGTCTGGTAGTCGCCGATTCGCCGGACCAGAGGATTCACCGAGGCGCCGTAAAGGGCGTCCAGGTGTTCGGTGATGGTCTTCAGGTCCGGGTGGTTCCGGGTGCCCCGCAGCAGCACTGCGGGAAGCAGGGCGTTCATGGCGCTCTCCTCTTTTGCCATAGGCCGCAGGAATTGGATGCTCATGGCCCCCTGCTTAAAGCGGGTATCCCGGCAGCAGCGCAGTGTCACGCCGGGGAAAAGCAACTTCGTTTCGATCATGGTGTCTCCTTTGGTATGCCCAGGATTGGGCGCTTTTCCATAGTCACCCCGTATTATATACCAGTTTTCCCAAAATAGGAAGTAGGACACAAAAATTTAAAGGTTTTTCTGTTGTCATTTTCGCAGTTTTGCGGTAGAATGTAAGTTATGAAAATATGCACTGTAGGAGGTTTGCGCCGTGGCATGGCTGGAAATCACCATTGAGACCCCCCAGGGAAAGAGCGATGCGACCGCTGCCGCACTTACGGCTCACGGTTTTTCCGAACTGGTCATTGAAGATCAGGGAGAGTTTGAGACCTTTCTGGAAGAAAACCGGGCCTACTGGGACTATATTGACGAAAACCTGCAAAAGGAGCTCCAAGGGCTCTCCCGGATTAAGCTGTACTTAGAGGATACCGACGAAGCAGGGCTGGCGCAGCTGAAAGGGGTTCTCTCCCAGCTGGGGCTTTCCATGACCGTTTCCGCCCTTCCCGAGGAAAACTGGGAAGAATCCTGGAAGGACAGCTACCCGCCCCAGGAGGTGGGAAACACCCTGGTGGTTCTGCCATACTGGCTGGCGGATACCCAGACGAACCGGAAAAAGGTCATTCTGGACCCGGGTCTGACCTTTGGCACCGGAGCCCACCCCTCCACCCAAATGGTCATGGAGGCCATGGAGGAGATTGTAACCCCCGGCTATCGATGCCTGGACCTGGGAAGCGGCAGCGGTATTTTATCCATTGCCGCCCTTCGTCTGGGAGCAAAAACCGCCGTGGGCGTGGACATCGACCCCAAGGCTGAGGATATTTCCCGGGAGAATGCCGCTTACAACGGCTTTTCCGCCCCGGCCTTCACCGCTCTCACAGGCAATGTCACCGAGGACCACGCTCTAATGAATACCCTGGCAGCAGAAGAATATGACCTGGTGCTCGTAAACATTGTAGCGGATGTCATCATTGGTCTCTGCTCGGTGCTTCCCCGATTTTTGACGGAAAAGGCCACCCTTATCTGTTCCGGCATTCTGGACACCCGGCTTACGGACGTCACTGCCGCCCTGCAAAAGGCGGGGCTTACCATCACCTCCGTCCGGTCCAAAGAGGACTGGCGCTGTGTCATCGTGAAAAAAATTATTTAAGAAAGGATTACACCATGTCCATTCCCTACCGCACCCGGCGGACGCTCAATCGTTTGGGCATTTTTGCCCTGATTCTCATTATCATCGGCGGTATCACCTGGATCTGCTGGGTCGTGTGGCTCCAGCGGTATGTCGTCTACGTAGACGGCGGCGCAATGCTGGACTTTGAGCACTCTGCCAACGACGCCGTGGGCGAGCTTGCCACGCCTCCCAAGGCGGCGGAGAACATCTCCATCTACTATAACGAAGGCGCCGACGCCATCGACGCAGGCGCCGAGCTGACCAAGCTCTCGGGCTACTACATCACCAGTGAAATGTTCCAGAAAGACTATGACAACATTTCCCTGCAAGTGGAGCGGCTTCCGGCAGGCACTGCCGTCATGATCGACATGAAGGGCCCCTACGGTTCCTTCTTCTACCAGTCCAAACTGGGAGAAGCCCTGATCTCCCAGGGCACCAACATTGATCAGGTCACCGCCTTGGTCAAAAAAATGAAGGACAAAGGCTTTTATACCATCGCCCGGATCAGCGCCTTCCGGGACTACAACTTCGGCAACAACCACGTGACCAGCGGACTGTATATGCTCAGCCGGGCGGGCCTGTGGATGGACCCCGAGGGCTATTTCTGGCTGGACCCCACCATGGCCACCGTTACCAACTGGGTATCGAGCATCGTCCTGGAACTGCGGGACATGGGCTTCAACGAGGTGCTTCTGGGCGACTTCTGTTTCCCGGATTCCGACAAGTACATTTTTGAAGGGGACAAGGCAGAGGCCCTGCAAAAGGCCGCAAACACCCTGATGTCCTCCTGCTCCAGCTCCAAATTCACCCTGTCCTTTTTGGTGAAGGACCCCACGTTCCCCCTGCCCGACGGTCGATGCCGGATGTACCTGGATGGCGTGGACGCCATGAGTGTCGGCGCCAAGGCCGCCCAGGTGACCATCGACGACAAGGAAAACCGTCTGGTGTTCCTGACGGAAAGCGGTGACACGCGGTTCGATGATTACGGCGTCCTCCGCTCCATGAACGTGGCGGAGGAAGTGGAAGCCCGGAAGGAAATGCAGCAGTAATGGAATAAACGGAAGCGGCCCGGAAAAATCCGGGCCGCTTGAGACTGTCGAAAAATCCCTTCGGGCTTTTCCGACAAACTCTGGCAGCCTGCTGCGCGCATAATTTGTCCCCCGATGGGGGGCAAATTCCACACTTGCAGTCTGAGAAGTGTTTTCTGCCAGGTACACGCCCCGGCAGAAAACGGATTGGACTCTATTTG